>CAVICC010000020.1:0-41276 GCA_963641405.1 bacterium
TATACTTTTTCTTACGAAATATGCGGTACCGCATATTTCTGTACTGAATAGTTACCCTGTTTCTATATTTTACTGTTGGTCACAAATAAGCAAATGCAAAATTATATTCTTACTGTGGTGGATTGCACACTCCACATGGCGATAAACCTAGCGATTTTGCCTCGTCAAGTGAAACTTCACTGTCGCTGTCCTTTAAAAATCTGCAACCCGCTCTATGGTATTTCTTGCCGGTTCTTGTGATATGTACAGTTACCGCTTCGTTTGCGGAATTATTCTGATCTGATGTCTGCTGATCAGTTACTGCGGTTGAACTTGACGTGCTGTTGTCTGTACTATTTGCAGATGAATCAGCATCGCTGCTCTGCTGTGCTACACTCCCATCAAGACTGCTGTCTCCTGTAGCATAATCGATCCTCACTCCCGGCTGCACATTGTAGCAGTATACATTAAAAAGTATTCCGGCTCCGTTATCCTCTACGGATTCTGCCTCCATAAGAACTCCACTAGCAATCAGATTATCTCCCTCAAATATAGGAGTGACACGATACAACACATGATTACCTGATTCTTTTACGTAATCGGCTACCATATTTTCAAACGGCAGCATTCCCTCTATATTGAGATATCTGGTCCCTGTTATAAGATTTTTAGTATTCGCATTCTCACCCGAAAGCTGATATCCTATCAAATGACATCTGTTGTATAAATATTTGCCATCTACAATGTCATATTTTACCGTATGCCAGCCTGATGGCTTGACCATACCGATCTTTCCGCGCTCCTCAGTAGGCATTATCTCTTTGCATACATTGGCATATGTCACACCGCACCTGCCAAGCGAATCAAGCTCACTGTAGTACTCGAATGCATCCGTAGTCAGCTCACTCTCCGTAAAAAACGGCACATTGTCGTTGACTGCCACATATGCTTTTCCGTCATATGCCGGGATTGCATCAAGTGAGACGAAGGAATTGTTGTTTAGAAGCTCGTCCTGCGGACCGTCATCAGACTGCAGCGCTGCCTGTGCCTGCTGCCCGTCATCTGTCTGTGTATCACTCTGCGTATTACCTGTTGTACCAGTCTCGCTGACTATCTCTGTCTGCTTCCAAGCCGACACCTCACTGTTATCTGATAACGCCTCCGTCGAACAGCCTGTAAGAACCAGCACAACCGCCAGCATCTCACAAATTACAATCTTTATACTCTTAAACACTATTTACACCACTTTTCTATCGTAATTTTATCATGTGAACTCCCCCTAAACTCATCTATAACCGATGCACTCCATTCTTCTCCAAATAAGCTCTCTGGAAGCTTTGTATCCGAAGGATAATCTCTGTTCCATTTGCAAAGCACTATGGCTTCAAGCCTGTCCTCATACAATTCCAGATTTCCATCCTCAACAAAACAATACTCCCCGTTTGCTGTTTTGTCCAGATAGTCCTCACTAACTTTTATATTTAAGGCTCCATCAATACCATCAAAAAGCTCTCTCGAATACTCTCGCATCCATAGTGGCTTCGGAAACGTATGCTCTGCTATCCACTGTGAAAGCACACGGTCACGGCTTAAGCGCCTGTTGTTGAACAGGATGCCACCGCGATTGTCTATGCATATGATTGCTATCATTATTTTTTTCTACCCGTTGTTCATCTACCAATTTGTTAGCAGTAATGTTAATACGTCTGACAAGCAAATTTTCATCTACAATTTTGTCATATAGTTCCATAACTTTCTTCTGTAGTTTTTCTCGTCAAGCTCCGCAATCCTCACCCCGTCCTTATCCAGCTCATTATGTTTTGCCACAATATCCATAGCTATCTTGTAAAGGTACATATTTGTGCCAATTCCGGCAGTTGTCGTGATTCCTGTAGTTTTTTGGACTTCACGTATCATTGTCATGGCAAGTTCTCTGCCTGTCATATGAGCTGACATCTACTGTGTTTCCTTTTCCTATATTCTTCTACCTATCTGCAAATGATACAGGTTTTAGTATATTACTCAAACTTCTGATAATATGTCATTTAAAAATAGCAGGAATACCTTTTACAAGTACTCCTGCCATTCACAAGAAAGAGCGATAGACGGGGCTCGAACCCGCGGTCTCGACCTTGGCAAGGTCGCGCGTTACCAACTACGCCACTATCGCATATATGAAATTGTTGTGCTGTTATCTCGAGCACGTGTTATATAATACATGATAGTGGTGGGGATGTCAACACTTTTTCAAAAAAAATTTAACTGCATAGTATCCGGTAAGCACACCGGCATGGAAAGCGACAAGGGTAATTGTAAAAAAGCAATGCCCTTTTCTTTTGTGCAATATCACCGTCTTTTATGTATTTAGTCCATGAAAGCAGAGTCTGCTTATAATTGTTCGTTGAGAAAATCGTGGAACTGTTGTAGCACTCAGGATCTGTAAATGTCTGCCACTGATATGCATTCAGTATAAAAACCGGAAGCATAGCTATAAGCGGATTTACCGAAATGCCATATTATAATGTAATAGATTTCTTTTATTATTTGTCAACAAATTCATAATTATCACCAGCGCCTATTATAGAACTACAAGCATTAAAATGCAAATATTCTTTGCAATCTTTTTAATAAAAAAGTCAAAAAAGTGTTGACATCCACACATCTATCATGTATCATATAACACGTGCTTGAGACAACAGTACAACAATTTAACACATGCGATAGTGGCGTAGTTGGTAACGCGCGACCTTGCCAAGGTCGAGACCGCGGGTTCGAGCCCCGTCTATCGCTCTTTTAAAAACCTGTAAATTTGATTTACAGGTTTTCTTTTACACTCATATTCCCTCACAACGTATACCTTATATAAACTATACAGTGCGATCTACGCGGAGCGTTTTAAATTCATAGGAAGGAATTTCCTATGAATTTAAAAACAAAACCCTCGCAATAATATGCGAGGGTTTGTACTTTACTGATTCAATTATTAATCACAGCATTAATGCACAATCTGTGTGCAAGCCATTTTGTCTATTACTGCTCACTTGATGATAATCCGCTAATATAATCACTTACAGCACTCAGATCTGCATAGTAACAATTAACAGGGCGTGTCTTCTCATAATACTGATATCCTGAGTATCCACCCCAGCCTACAAGCGCTACAACTGCTACAGATGCAACTACTTTCGCAATAGCACGCTTTACTTTATTTCTGGCATTGGTCTTTTTACGATTTGCCTTTTCTTTTTTATATTTATCAACTTTTGCCTGACTCATTGTGATTCTCCTTTTGACTCAATGCAATAATTTTACTACATTTTTCTGGAGATATCAAGACATTTCATCATTGCCTCAAATACACTGCTGCGCATACCCTTTTCTTCGAGAATACGCACTGCCTGGATCGTTGTACCTGCCGGTGAACAAACCATATCCTTTAACTCTCCAGGGTGCATACCAGTATCAAGTACCATCTTGGCACTGCCTAGTACCGCCTGTGCTGCAAATGTATATGCCTGTTTTCTTGGCATACCTCCTGCTACTGCTGCATCTGCCATTGCCTCGATAAACATAAATACATATGCCGGTGAGCTACCACTTACAGCAGTCACTACATCCATCAGTTTTTCATCTATTACTTCCGCCTTTGAAAATCCACTGCAAAGATCAAGCACCATTTCAAGCTCATCTGAAGTAACTTTTTCGTTAGCACAGACTCCCATCATTCCTTCGCCTACCATTGCCGGTGTGTTTGGCATCGTGCGAATCACTTTGAGCTGCCTTGCGAATTTTTCGTCAAACCATGCAAGTGTTTTGCCCGGTGCAATTGATATGATTATCTTATCCCCTGTTACGACATCCTTTATCTCATCTATCACTTGCTCATAGTACTGTGGCTTTACCGCTATAAATAGCACATCTGCAAATTCTGCTACTTTTTTGTTATCCGCTGTAAGCTCTATTCCAAGTGATTTTGCATTTTCCTTGCGCGAACGAGCTGTCTTTGCCGATGCAATGATACTGTCCGCAGCACATTTACCAGAGGCTATCATACCATGTATCATGGCTTTTCCCATATTTCCACACCCGATGAAGCCTAATTTTTTACTCATAACATCCTCCTGTTTCATTTTGTATTCGTAACTGTTTAGTTCTTGTCTTCATGGATTTTAACACATTTATGCTCAACATGCAAAATCTGCTCTATTCATGATTTTACAGTTACTCCTGTGTCCTAACATTAACAGGTATTCCACGGTGCTCAACTGGTGTAGAAAAAACTATCTGTGTACGTGTTTTTCCATATTCCTGAAGTTTGTTTATGAAATCATCAAGCTCTTCCGTGTCAGAGAATTCGACTTCAATAAGCATGGAGTAATCGCCTGTAACACAGTTGCACTCTATGACATTTTCCACTTTTTCTATGAATGGATAAAATTCTTTTTTCTGGACCGGCTCAATATCTAGATTTACAAATGCTTTTATCTTGTATCCTAAATTGATCGAGTCTACTGTAGCATGGTATCCTTTTATGATACCTTTATTTTCTAACCTTTCAATTCTGGCAGTAACTGCCGGAGAAGAGAGAAATACCTGTGCGGCTATCTCTTTTATTGCTATCCGCGCATTCTCCTGCAACAATTCTATTATCTTTTCATCTATCATATCTAGTGAATTCTTATTCAAAATATGTCGCCTCCTGATAAAATATACAGCAAAAACGAGGGCGCAGATATCCAAATATCTGAACGCCCTCGTTCACTTTACTTTATTAATTTATTACCTTTGGAAATAATATCATTGTTGCATGTTACTTGTCAAGATTAAGACCTATAATCTCCATTTATTTTTACATAGTCATATGTAAGGTCACATCCCCAGGCTTTTGCAGATACATCTCCCTGATGAAGATCAATGTCGATATAGATCTCATCCTCATGAAGAACCTTTGCTGCCCCCTCCTCCGAGAAGTCAATTCCTGCACCGTTTTCACATACTTTTATGCTTCCAGCAGTAGAGCGAAGATAAAGTTCTACCTTGTCTATGTCAAAATCAGCCTCTGCATATCCAATTGCACAAAGGATTCTACCCCAGTTGGCATCCTCTCCAAACATAGCACATTTAAGAAGTGGTGAGCGGATAACGCTCTTTGCCACGATAATGGCTGTGTCAAGGTCAGGAGCACCAGCACAGGTACACTCTAAGAGCTTTGAAGCACCCTCTCCATCTTTTGCAAGCATTCTTGTAAGGTTAGAAAGTACTTCATATAAAGCATTCTTAAAAACTGCGTAATCGTCATTTTCTGTGTCGATAAGATCATTTTCGGCAAGACCATTTGCCATAATGCTTACCATATCATTTGTCGATGTATCTCCATCGATGCTAAGGCAGT
This sequence comes from bacterium, assembly GCA_963641405.1. Lineage (GTDB taxonomy): Bacteria > Bacillota > Clostridia > Lachnospirales > Lachnospiraceae > Roseburia. The sequence continues at coordinate 5,372 of CAVICC010000020.1, forward strand.
TGTATGTAACCTTTACGATCTCACTTAATGCCTTCTGGATCAGCTCTGATGAAATTGCTACATCTGATGTAATAAAATTTAATGTGGTTGCCATATTAGGATGGATCATACCGCTTCCTTTTGCCATACCACCTACTGTACACTCTTTGCCGCTGAGTGTAAATCTTACAGCGTACTGCTTTGGAACTGTATCTGTTGTCATAATGGCATTTACAGCTTTGTCATTGCCATCTACTGAAAGTCCTTCTGCAAGCTCCTTGATATGGCTCTCGATAGGCTCGATAGGAAGCACCTGTCCGATAACACCTGTAGATGCAACGATAACCTCATTTGGATCTATGCCAAGCTGCTTTGCCGCAAGCTCACACATCTTCTGTGCTTTTTCTACTCCGTCAGCGTTACAGGTATTGGCATTCTTGCTGTTTGCAATGACTGCCTTTGCTGTATGTCCTGATTTCTCAAGATGTGCCTTTGTCACCTGGATAGGTGCGCCCTTTACTTTATTTGTAGTATAAACTGCTGCTGCCTGGCAGGTTTCCTTTGAATATACCAGTGCCAGATCGTTTTTATTTTTGTCCTTGTTTAATCCACAGTTGAGTCCGTTTGCAACAAATCCCTTTGCTGCGCAGACTCCTCCGACCACTTTTGTAAAACTCATTTTAGATTACCTCAATTCTATTTTATTTGATAACATGATGTTCAAATACTATTTAGAACATCATAATATGTTACTCAATTTCCTTCATAACACTCATATATGCCGGACGAATGATCTTATTCATTCCGACTATCTCCTCTAATCTGTGAGCACTCCATCCAACAATTCGCGCAATAGCAAAGAGTGGTGTATAAAGTTCCATAGGTATGCCAAGCATCTCATACACAAATCCGCTGTAGAAATCGACGTTTGGACTAACTCCTTTAAAGATGTGTCTCTTCTGTGCAATAAGCTCAGGCGCAACCTCCTCGATCGTATTATAGAGATTCATCTCCTTACCTCTGTCCTTTGCAACAGAAAGCTTCTCGACATAGCCACGGAAAATGCGCTCTCTTGGATCTGACAGCGAATAAACTGCATGACCCATTCCATATATAAGTCCCTTATGGTCAAATACCTGACCATCAAGCATTTTTGCAAGATATGCTTTTACTTCGTCCTTGTCATCCCAGTCTTTTACGTGGGTGCGGATATCCTGCATCATTTCCATAACCTTGATATTGGCACCACCGTGCTTTGGCCCTTTGAGTGACGACATGGCTGCTGCGATGGCTGAATATGTGTCTGTGCCTGCTGATGTTACGACACGAGTGGTAAATGTGGAATTATTTCCACCACCATGTTCCATATGAAGGATAAGTGCCATATCAAGAACTCTCGCCTCAAGCTCTGTATATTTATTGTCCGGGCGAAGCATACGCAGGAAATTCTCTGCCGTAGAAAGTGCCGGATCAGGCCTGTGTATATACATGCTTGAATCGTTCTCATAATGATTGTATGCATGATAACCATAAACTGCAAGCATAGGGAATGTTGCGATAAGCGACAGACACTGTCTGATATTATTATCAATGCCTGCTGTTGATACAAGCGGGTCATATGATGCCAGAGTAAGTATACTTCTGGTCATAGAATTCATGATGTCCTTAGATGGTGCTTTCATGATGACATCTCTGGTAAAGTTTGTAGGAAGTGTCCTGCTTTTTCCTATGATGTCCGTAAATTCCTTGAGTTCTGCATCTGATGGCAATTGACCAAACAAAAGCAGATATGCAATTTTTTCAAAACCAAACTCGCCATTTGGAATATGGTCTGCAAGAGTCTTTACATTGTAACCTCTGTACCACAACTCTCCATCACAAGGCACGCGCTGTCCGTCAGGGATCTCCTTAAACGAGATAATTTTTGAGATGTTTGTAAGGCCAGTTAGTACACCTTTTCCATTTACATCTCTAAGTCCCCTGTTTACTCCATATTCCCTGAACAAATTGTCCGATATCGTATCATTATTGATACAGATCTGCTGTTTTTTTGTTGCGTAATCTGATAAAAAATCTTTGCCTGCTGTCATCCATTCACCTTCCTTTTCTCATTTACGTCTAATTATATAGTTTTTTTCATAAATTAGCAAATTCATTCATATACAATTGTTTTTACCTTGTTTCACTGTACTCTCTGCTTCCATGGCATGTAAAATAAATCACCTGATACTCACGCTCTAAAGTAAGCAACATCTGTTTTCCGCGGGCAAGCTTCTCATCATCGAGGTTGACAAATGGATCGTCGAGTATGAGAAATGGCTTTTCACCAGGATACATTGCATCAACAAGTGCAAAACGCATACATATGCCTATCAGATCCTGATATCCGGCTGACATGGTACGGACATCGCGAAGCTGTCCCTGCTCTTTGACTTTAAGTGAAATATTGGCATCGACCTGCCAGTTTCTGTCCGTATTCTCTGTCAATATGCCAAAATACTTTTGGAAGCCGTTTGCTATAGGTGCCATGTATCTTGCAGTAAACTGTTCTTTTGCCTTTATCAGATATTCTGAGGTAAGCTTTAGTATCTCATACTTATGCTTTTCCTCTGCCTGTACTTGCTGACAGTTTCTGTATTCCTGCTCTTTTTCATCTCTCATGTCAAGCTGCTCCTGCAGATCGTCCATGCGTCTTTCATACTGTGTAAGAGAAGTTCTGATATCCTCAAGACTGTTCTCGACACTGCCTATCATATCATTTAACTCATCAAGAGAGTACGGACACTCGTCTGCTGAGAGAATATTTTCCATATCATTCTCAGCCTCAAACTGCTCTTTCTTTGCCCTTGCATTATCAAGATTTTCCTTTGCAAAACCACACTCCACAAGTGAACTTTTAAGTTTAGATATCGACTGTGTGTAATCTTCATCCAGTGCATATCCGTATACTTTTAAGTAATCTGTAAGCTCCGACTCAAGCTTCTGCCTGTCTGCTTTAGTCTGTGATCTTTTACTTATCTGCTCAGTAAAACGGTTATAGTCATGTGCCTTTGTTCGAAGGTCGAATAGCTTTTCCTGATACTCATCCGGCTGTGCCTTAATACCAAATGTATCATAAAATTGCGATACTTCGCTCTCCATTGTAGATATGCCGCTCTGTATCTGCTTGAGCTGTTCTGTAAGCTCCTTTATAGGAATCTCCTTTTGCTTTTTACCCTCCTCGCGCTCTGCAGCCCTTCGTATATAAGCCCGCTGCTGTCTGTTATTTTTCCTGATGCCTGCCACAAGCATGATCACTCCGCCAAGTGCCATCAGCACACCGACTCCCCCGAGTACTAAAAGCAGAAACTCCATGTTGTTATATTTCTCATTGAAACTAAATATCGTAGCCACTGCCGCGACCACAATACCAACTATCATTACAACTATTCCGCTCGGTACGAGTCTGGATTTCTCTGGCTTTTGCATTTCTTCATCATCATCCGACATCATTGCAAGCGATTTCATCTGAGACAGTTTAAGTTCCATTTGACCGTACTCATTTTTTACTGACGCAATATTAGCTATCTTTTTTTGCATCTCGTCGAGCCCATCATCTGATGGAACAGCCTCCTTAAATACAATTGAAAGCTCATCTATATACTGCTCATCCTCCTGCGAAAAATCGAGATTATGTTCAACTGCGCGTAAACTGTCAAGTTCGTTTGCCTGACGCATTTTATCGCGCAAATCCGTCTCTGTTGGCACATTGCCGCAAAACTGCTCAAGGTTCTTACTGTAGAGCTTTTCCTTTTCCTCCAACGTATGGCATATCTGCTCATAATTAGCTCTAAGTGCCTGTTTACGGCTCTCCGCTGATGCTGCCTGCAAAGCCTTTCCATACTCAGTTCTTATATTCATAAGCTCTTTTTTCTGAGCATTTTTCTCATTTATCTTTTCTAAAAGCTCAGTGGCTGCCTCGTCTGCTGCCTCATATTTTTTCAATTCCTGCTCTATTGCGGTAATCGTATTTACACGCTTTTTTATTGAGCCCGTTATCCTATTTGGGGAAAGCTTGTTCATCATATCCTTGATATCAGCCGATGCGGTCTCAAAATTATTAATATCATTAGTATTTTCAGCGAGATTGCCAAGCTTTGCATTGATGCTGTCGGATGAGGCAAACATGCAGTCGGCCTGGGCTATGTATATTGTCCTCTTAAATGAATTGCGGTCGAGATCAAAAAGCTCCTCTCCAAGCATTGTTGAAAAATCATCACACTCTATCATCGTCTTTAATCTGTAGAGATGAAAATCATCCTGCTTTTCTGTCATTCCAAATGTGCGCACTACCCTGTATGCTACACCGTCCGTTTCAAAGTCAAGCTCGCCTCCGTATGTACCGCCTTGCCATGGCTTATAAAGTTTTCTTTCCTTTTCAAAGGCTCCCGGCTCTTTTTTTGTATCAAATCCATATAGCATCGCCTTTAAAAATGCTGCAAGTGTACTCTTTCCCCAGCCGTTTGGCTCATTTATGATATTTATACCATCATTGAAATTGAGACTAAGATTGGACAGTTTTCCAAAATTATTAATATGACATGCTATTAATTTCAATTTCTAAATCTCCTCCCCACTAAGTGCCGAAATTCCGCATCTGATAACTTCTGTTTTCTGATCTTCTGTAAGATCCGAACTAAGCACCATACGTATAAATTCACCCTTTAAGGATGCGTCCTTTTCATACTCACTGTAATTGATAAGAAGTTTTGTCTCATCATATACCTTTTCATAGTAGAAATATTCTTCAAACATATCCTTTAAGAATTCTGTGTTGATCTCACAATCCACATCCACTTCTCCAACCAGGACAAATTTCACCAGACTGCGCGATGAATACTGACTTTTTGCCAGAGCTTCCTCCATCTTAACTGCTGCTTCCTGTGTAGTCATAACCCCTGTCACATCAACATATAGTGTATACAGGTTTCTGTAAGCAAATGGCACGAAACTAAAGCCTGCTGTAAGCTTTTCGTCATCTATATCAAGAACTACAAAGCCCTTTGGTCCACACTCATCAAATCCTCTTCCCTCAAGGCAGCCACTGTAGCAATACATGCCTCTGTTGTCAAGATGACCGTTCTGATACTCGTGTACATGTCCGAGTGCCAGATAATCTATACCTTTATTTTTTAAGCTGTTTAATACAATTTCACCGATTTGTCCGTGCAATGTCACTACATTGTACTTATCATTGTCAAGCATAAGTGAATTGTACATCACTGACTCATTATTTTTGTTTATCTCAAGGCCTGTGATCGCGATATTACCATAGCTATATGTGGTCCACTGATCAGAAAAGAGCTTAAGATTTTGGGGTATTTCATCGAGCTTTGATATAAAACTGTCCGAATCGTGATTGCCCTTTAAATAGTAGAAATCTATGTCAGGATTCGATGTAATCGAGTCTTTTACAAGATTTCTGGCTGTGGCTGACACATTTCTCGTATCAAACAGATCCCCAGCTATGACAATAGCCTTTATGTCGTTATTTTTTGCATACTCGATCATACGTGAATAAGTACGCAAAATCTCCATTTTTCTTTCCTTTGCCTGCTCTTTGGATAGATTTGATGTCATCTTTGAATCCAGATGCAGGTCTGCGCAGTGGATAATTTTCATATTATACTTATACCTCTTATATCCATTTTTGGGTTATGAATTTTGGCTGTCCTCAAGCTCAGGTGTGCCTCTCATCTGGATGAGCGGACCGCCTTTTTTGTCTATATAATCCTTTGTGATGGTGACTACACCAATATTGTCATCCTTTGGAATCTCATACATGATATCTAGCATGAAATCCTCTATGATAGCACGAAGCGCTCTCGCTCCTACTTTCTTTTCCTTTGCTTTCTTTGCAATGGCATAAAGTGCATCATCCTCAAACTCAAGCTTAACTTCGTCCATCAAAAGCAACTTCTGATATTGCTTGATGATCGCATTTTTTGGCTCCTTTAATATCTTTACAAGCATATCCTCTGTAAGAGCCTCAAGTGAAAACATGATAGGCAGACGTCCGATAAACTCAGGAATCATTCCGAATTTACGGATATCGTCAACCGTTGACTGTAATAGAAGGTTTTCGTCTCCATCGTATTTGTCCTTAAGATCAGCCTTAAAACCAATAGATGCCTCCTTATTAAGACGCTCCTTTATTATATCCTCAAGTCCTGGGAAAGCTCCTCCGCAGATAAACAGTATATTTCTCGTGTCCACTGTGGTCATCGGAACCATGGCATTCTTGCTGCTTGCACCTACCGGTACCTCAACCTCAGAACCCTCTAAGAGCTTTAACATTCCCTGCTGCACAGACTCTCCGCTTACATCTCTCTGGTTGGCATTTCTCTTCTTTGCAAGCTTATCGATCTCATCTATAAAAATGATACCATGCTCTGCTCTTTCCACGTCATTGTCCGCTGCGGCAAGAAGCTTACTTACCACACTCTCTATATCATCACCGATATAGCCTGCCTCTGTAAGTGATGTAGCATCTGTTATGGCAAGAGGCACATCAAGAAGTTTTGCAAGTGTCTTTACAAGATATGTCTTTCCTGAACCTGTAGGTCCTATCATAAGCATATTAGATTTTTCAATTTCAACGCCATCAAATATGCCTGTTGACTGCTTTGAATTAGCATTTTCTTCCTTGATCTTTTGCTTATTATCAGCCATCACACGCTTATAATGATTATAAACTGCTACAGACATAACCTTCTTTGCCTGCTCCTGCCCTACCACGTAGTCATCAAGACTAGCCTTTATCCTGTGTGGTGCCGGGATTGAGTGGATATCAAGTATCGGCTCCACCTTTTTTTCTTTTGGCTTTTTCTTTTTGATCTTCTGGCTGTTTGGGATGCCTCCAGGCAGATCAGCTAAATTTATCATGCTTATATTAGGCATATTGCTAAAATCTATATTGCCAATGTTCCCAAGATTTCCCAAATTGCCAAAGCCACCGCTACTCATGGAATCGAAGGTTTTTTGCATACAATCATTGCAAATGCAGAGGTTTGGCTGGATATGTATCATTTTGCCCGCTACGCTCTCAGGTCTTCGGCAGATGTAGCAGATATCCTCGTAATCGCTTGATTTGTTATCATTTTTATTATCTATATTATTTGTACTATCTTCCTCAATGTCCAAAACATTGTCAGATACTTCTTTAAAATCATCATTACTCATAGGTGAATTACCGCCTTTGTTTCATTTGACTGTCAGACTCTCAGCCATTTAAACATTATACACTACTGTCTGCGCACACGCAAGCAAGCCACAGGGCTGTTAATCATTAAATTTTCGTAACTATTTTTTCATTTCTACACAATCACAGCTAAATATTCTGCTATCGATAATCGCATACTGCGCCTCCCCGGCGACACCATCAACATTTTATATATGGAAAGTTTAAGATATATAGCAAAAAGACACGCAGCCGGGATTTGCCGGTTACGTGTCCGATAATCAATTTATAACAGCTCCATAAGAAGCTTATTTACGATAGCAGGATTTGCTTTGCCCTTTGTAGCCTTCATAGTCTGTCCTACAAGTGCTCCAATGGCTTTTTTCTTGCCGTTGTGGTAATCCTCGACCGCCTGTGGATTTGCATCGATTACAGCCTGGATCGTTGCTTTAAGCTCACCCTCGTCGTTCATGCTCTTAAGACCGTTCTCCTCAACATATTTTTCAGGATCTACATCATCTGAGAAGATTTTTTCAAATACTTCCTTGGCAACTGATGAGTTTATCGTTCCAGCGTCCACCAGATCAACAAGCTTTGCAAGGTTTACAGGTGAAAAGCTGATCTCATCTGCATCCATCTCATTGTCTTTAAGAAGGCGCATTGTCTCAACCATCAGCCAGTTTGAAACCTTCTTTGGCTTGCCGCATATCTTTGTTGCAGCCTCGAATATGTCTGCCATATGCTTTGACTCCGTAAGTATCTTTGCATCGTACTCAGGGATATCGTACTCCTTTTTGTAACGTGCAAGCTTCTGAGGACGAAGCTCAGGCTGTTTTGCCTTTATCTGTGCGATCCACTCATCTGATACGATGATAGGAACAAGATCAGGCTCCGGGAAATATCTGTAGTCCTGCGCGTCCTCTTTTGAACGCATGGCATGTGATGATTCTTTGTTATCATCCCATCTACGTGTCTCCTGAACTACCTTTCTTCCCATCTCAAGAAGCTCGATCTGACGCTCGCGCTCGCCCTCTATCGCATGAGCGATAGCCTTAAAGGAGTTAAGGTTTTTCATCTCTGTACGTGTACCGAATTTCTTTGCTCCTACCTCTCTTACAGAGATATTGACATCGGCACGCATTGAGCCTTCGTTTAACTTACAGTCAGATGCTCCGAGATACTGGATAGTCTGTCTGAGTGTCTCAAGGTATGCGATAACCTCCTCTGCTGAGCGCATGTCAGGCTCTGATACGATCTCGATAAGAGGCACTCCGGAACGGTTGTAATCTACTATAGACACATCCTCCCACTCGTCATGTACGAGCTTTCCGGCATCCTCCTCCATATGGATCTCATGTATTCTTACGTTTTTCTTTCCGTTTGCTGTCTCGATCTCCACTGAACCGTTACGGCAGATAGGCAGATAAAGCTGTGAGATCTGATAGTTCTGCGGGTTGTCAGGATAGAAATAGTTCTTTCTGTCAAATTTGCTGTACTGTGTGATCGTACAGTTTGTGGCAAGTCCTACTGCCACTGCATACTCTACCACCTGCTTATTTAAAACAGGAAGTGATCCCGGCTGGCCTGTGCAGACAGGACATGTGTGTGTATTTGGTGCACCTCCGAATGCTGTGGAACAGGCGCAAAAGATCTTTGTTTTTGTAGCTAACTCTACGTGGACCTCAAGTCCGATGACTGTCTCATAGTTTTTCATATCTTTTATGCCTCCTTCCTACTGTGCACCTGCAGTTTCTGTTTCTTCTGCAAGTCTGCTTCGTTTATATGCGCGTGTCTGCTCAAAGCTGTATGCTGCACGGATGATATTTTTCTCCTTGAAGCAGTCTCCGATGAGCTGTAATCCGATCGGAAGTCCTTTGCTGTCCATAGCGCATGGAAGTGAGATTCCCGGAAGTCCTGCAAGGTTTACTGATATGGTATAAATATCACCGAGGTACATCTGGATAGGATCACTTAAGCTCTCGCCAAGCTTTGGAGCTGTGGTCGGAGCTGCCGGTCCGAGTATCACATCATATTTGGCAAAAGCGTCATCAAATGCTTTTTTGATAAGTGCTTTTACTCTGAGCGCCTTTAAGTAATATGCATCATAATATCCTGATGAGAGAACGAACGAACCGAGCATGATTCTTCTCTTTACCTCAGGTCCGAAGCCCTCTGAACGGGATTTTTTATACATGTTGTGAAGATCTGTGTATTCTTTTGTGCGGTATCCGTATTTAACACCGTCAAATCTGGCTAGGTTTGAGCTTGCCTCTGCACAGGCGATTACATAGTAAGCCGGAATAGCATACTCTACGAGTCCCAGATCAAATTCTTCTACGATCGCGCCTTTTTCCTTTAAAACATCTGCTGCTGCAAGAATGGCTGCTTTTACTTCAGGATCAAGTCCTTCTCCAAGGTAATCCTTTGGAATACCGATCTTCATTCCAGCTACGTCATCGACAAGTGCCTCTGTGAATTTGATGTCATCTCGCTTAACGGATGTAGAATCCTTTGTGTCATATGAAGCTATTGTCTCAAGGATAGTGGCACAGTCTGTGACATCCTTTGCGATAGGTCCGATCTGGTCAAGTGATGAACCGTATGCAATAAGACCGTAACGTGAAACAGTACCGTAGGTAGGCTTTATTCCTGTTACACCACAGAACGAGCTTGGCTGTCTTATAGATCCTCCTGTATCAGAACCGAGTGCATATGGCACTTCCTCCGCTGCGACCGCTGCACAGCTTCCGCCTGATGAACCGCCCGGTACATGGTCTGTGTCCCATGGATTTTTGGTAGCACCGAATGCAGAAGTCTCTGTCGTACTTCCCATGGCAAATTCATCCATGTTTGTCTTTCCAACAATAACCGCACCGGCATCCTCAAGTCTTTTTACAGCCTCTGAGGTGTAGGTCGGGATAAAATTGTAAAGTATCTTTGATGAACATGTGGTAAGAAGTCCTTCCGTACACATGTTGTCCTTTATGGCTACAGGCACACCTGCAAGCGGTCCGGTAAGCTCTCCTGCATCGATCTTTGCCTGAACCTCTGCTGCTTTTTTAAGTGCACCCTCTTCGTCTATTGTGACAAAGCTGTTTATCTTCTCTTCTTTTGCTTTTATTGAAGCAATGGCGGCTTTTACAGCCTCTTCCACTGTGACTTCTTTTGCTTTTATTTTCTTGCCGAGTTGTACGGCAGTTAAAGACATTAAATCCATTTTTCTCCTCCTTGCCGTTATTCTCCGATTGTCTTAGGTACTTTGAATCCGCCATCTTTTTCAACTGGTGCGTTTGCGAGAGTTTCTTTACTTCCGTCACCGTTTGTAACAACATCATCTCTAAATACGTTATTTACAGGGAAAACATGGCTCATAGGCTCAATTCCCGTGGTGTCAAGTTCCTCAAGCTTGTCGATATAGTCAAGCATATCTGCCATATCCTTCTTGGCAGCCTCTGCCTCTTTTGGTGAAAGCTCAAGCTTTGCAAGAATTCCAACATACTCCATAGTCTCGTCTGAGATCACATTTCTCATGACTCCGTCCTCGCCCATCACCTTTGTGGTAACAGCCTGCTGCTCTGGGATTTCCTCCTCAGGTTCTTCGTCAAGAGCTGCGCTTCTTACTTTTGCATATACAGCCTCATCACATATACCCTGATTATTAAAACCTGCATGACGGAGAGTTCCTTCGTACTCCATGCCTGCCGCAGCCATCACCTTACCTGAATTTGGATTTTCAGTATCATGTCTTGCCCAGACACGTCCGGCACCGACCTCGTTTATAAAAAAACGAATGATAGCAGTCACAGCCTCAGTCATATATCCTTTATTAAAAAACTGACTTCCTAAGCAAAATCCAAGTTCAAAGCTCTCAGTCTTTTCATTTATATTCGTAACCGAAATATTTCCGATAGGCTGCTCAAGGTCATTAAGCTCAATAGCCCAATTATAATACTCTGTATTGTCATACTGTGCAATCCAGCTTTTTATCATATCCTCTGCCTCATCAACACTCTTGTAAACAGGCCATGTAAGATACTTAACTGTCTGCTCATCGGAAAACCAGTTGTAAAAAACATTTTCTGCATCTTCTATTTCAAATCTTCGAAGAGTAAGCCGCTCTGTGGCTATCTCTCTCGTTCCTATATGATTCATATTTGATCCTTTCTATTTCTTATTTTTTGAATTCTATACATCTTATAATTTATATATTAAATGTAGCAAATTTTAAATCTGTCATATCGAGTACTACCGTAAGCTGTACCCGGGTGCGCATCAACACCCTGCAAAGCATGGGTGTATATATATTGTGAAGACAAATTTTTAACAGTTCCGACGCTCACAGCCTGTAATACTTCACAGCAAACATCCTGCCAACAACCTATCCGCAGGAAATGTCGGAACAAGCTTAAAAATTTTCTGAACAAAATATATACACACATGCCACAACACAGCCTACATGCGCACCCGCCACCCCACAGAAGCGGGGGCTATGGCTCTAATCTGCTAAGATCACGAGGAAACAGTGTTGCTTCACGCACGTTGTCCTCTCCGATAAGCTGCATTGTGAGTCTCTCAAGTCCGATTCCAAGTCCTCCGTGTGGCGGCATACCGTGTTTGAAAGCTGAAAGGTAATTCTCCATTCCCTCTGTCTCCATGCCCCGCTTTGCGATCTTTTCCATGAGTTTGTTGTAGTCATGGATTCGCTGTCCGCCTGTTGTGATCTCAAGTCCTCTGAAAAGCAGGTCAAAGCTTAATGTGTAAGTCTCGTCTGCCGGATCATCCATAGCGTAGAAAGGTCTTTTCTTTGAAGGATAATGTGTGACGAATACGAAATCACTGTCATACTCTTCCTTGAAGTACTGTCCGATAAGCAGCTCCTCCTCAGGCTCGAGGTCAAACGGGTTTCTGAACTGTCTATTGTATTTTTCTGCGACACGCTGCTTTGCCTCGTCAAATCTGACTCTTGGTATGGTAGTCACGTCAGGAAGCTCTATCTTTAAAAGCTCAAGCTCCTTTGCATATGAAGTCTTTAAAAGCTCCATGGTGTACTGCAGGAAACCTGTCTCCATCTCCATGATGTCCTCAAAGCCATCAATGTATCCCATCTCGAAATCAAGCGATGTGTATTCGTTCAAATGTCTTTTTGTATTGTGCTTCTCTGCTCTGAAAACAGGTGCAGTCTCGAATACCCTGTCAAAAACACCTACCATCATCTGCTTGTAAAACTGTGGACTCTGCTGCAAAATAGCCGGTCTGTGGAAATACTCAAGCTTGAAAAGGTTCGCGCCTCCCTCGGCTGACTTTGCTCCGAGCTTTGGTGTGTGGATCTCTGTAAAACCATTATTATACAGGAAATCCCTGAAACCTCTTGTGATGCCCTCCTGTATACGGAATGTGGCACGTTCTCTCGGGTTTCTGAGTGCTACGGCTCTGTTATTGAGCTTTGCCTCAAGCGAAGTATTCAGTTTCCATTTGTTTATCTGAAGCGGCATTGGCTCTGCCGGCTCAGAAAGTATTGTGATAGTATCAAGACGAAGCTCAAATCCGTTTGGAGAACGATCGTCACTCTTGTATGTGCCGCAAACCTCCACGGTATCTGCTTCTTTCAGATCATCGACGCTAAACTGTGACTTGCCCGGCTCGTATACACACTGTACCAGTCCGTCCCTGCGTCTTAAGACGATGAATGCAACCTCTCCCATATCTCTGATGGTGTGGATTGCACCTCTTACTTTGATGTTTTTGCCCTCGAAATCTCCTGCAAGTATCTGTGCAAGATCGAGATCATCTTTTGTAACTGTTCCTGTTAGAAATTCCATATTTTTGTGCTCCTTTAATTTTTTAAGCGGGACGGAATGAAAAGAGCCCCGGAACATTCCAAAATCTGAAATGTTCCGGGGCGAAAATTCTAAAACTATTCCGCGGTACCACCCGCTTTGAGAAAAAGGACTATTCCTGTTTCTCCACTCTTATCCGTAACGTGGATGAAGCGTACCTGCCTACTTTTGGATACCAACTGTTCAACAGATCTGCTCAGGTAGTGTTCCTGTAATCAACTCTTCCAAACAACGCTCTCAGTCGGTGACGCTGTATTCCTGTCGGTATCTGATGATCCAAGTCTCCTTCAATGCATTTGATTTGTTATTTAACTTGTGATATTAACTTTCGTTGGTTAAAGTTATATCATAATAAATTTATTATTTCAACCTGTTATTTAAAATACTTAATAAAATAAGGTATAGCGAATAATTATATTTTATCTAAAATCTGGTTATACAAGTCTTCTATATCCTGTGACTGGTTTGCAAGCACTCTTATACATACGCCCTTTTGTGCCTGTGTTATGCCGACATAGACATTACTATATTCTTTGCCGTCAAATTCCATCCCAAGCAGTCTTTTTTCTTTCTCTTCATTTCCACAGTAAAAACAGGTACCCTGATGGGTATAATTGCCATAGTAAAATAAATTTTCCATGTCAAACTCATCCGGCTCAAGAAGAGAACCATCTATCCACACAAGATGTCCGTCATAGCTTACGCGTGTCCTGCTCTCATAATGTCTGAATGCAAATTTCTCCCCCATGCCAACTCGTCCTGCTGTGAAAATATCCGTCCAGAAAAGCTCTCCGCCTTTTTGGATGCTGATATCGGTAAAGCTATAAAAACAGCTATTTTTAAATGGCATGACAGCGCATGGTTTATACCATAATGATGCATCCTTTTCTATTTTTACATGCATTCTTTTTTTTGCACTGCCATCCTTTCCCATATCAAAAAGCTTGCTGTAAGACTGCTCTGTGATAAGCAGCTTTGAGTTTTTTTCACATGTGATATCATATATAAACTCATCGCCTTTTAATATTCCGGCTGATGCCATCATAAGTATCATGTGAAGCCTGTCATTATCAGATCTTGGCTCTCCTACTTTAAGCGGTGCCGTAAAATAACATTCCTTTTTATATGAGGTACTACTTTTATTATCATTTGCTACAACAAGTTTCAGTTCTGTTGCCATCTGTTATATTCCTTCAAATAATACATTTTTCTTTATCCAGCTGATGACGGCATCTATGCTGTCACCTTCCATGAGATTTGTAAACAAAAAATCCCTTCCCTGTCTCATTCTTAGAGAATCATTTTTCATCACTTCAAGGCTGGCTCCAACCATCGGTGCAAGATCAGTCTTATTTATGACAAGAAGATCTGAACGTGTTACTCCTGGGCCACCTTTTCTAGGAATTTTCTCTCCTTGCGCTACATCGATAACATATATTGTGGCATCTGCAAGATCCGGGCTGAATGTAGCGGAAAGATTGTCACCACCACTTTCAATAAAAATTATCTGTACATCCGGAAATTTATCTGCCATTTCTTCCACAGCCTCTAAATTCATGCTGCAGTCTTCCCTGATAGCAGTATGTGGGCAGCCACCTGTTTCCACACCAACGATGCGCTCCGCCGGAAGGGCAGAATTTTTGATAAGGAACTCGGCATCCTCTTTTGTATAAATATCGTTTGTGACTACACAGATTGAATATTCTTTTGACATTTTTCTGGTAAGACGCTCGATAAGGGCTGTTTTGCCAGATCCTACCGGGCCTCCCACACCAATTTTTACATATGACATATTCTCACAATTACATCCTTTCTTATCATTTATGACATATACTGCCGTGTATAAAGTCTTTCGTGCCTCATACAGTGTATTTCATTCGCGGGAGCTGAAATTCCAAGATCATCAATTGTAATGCTCTGTGCCTTTTTTACTACATTTTCCAATTTTTCAAAACTGTCATACAACACTTTTTGCCCGTCCACCTGACCAAGTGGAACAAGTTTTACTGCATTATTTACAATTGAAGACATTGCTCCATATCCATACATTATAAGAAGCTGTTCCTCTTCTATCTTGCAATGCTTTCCATAGATTCCAAGAGCAATTGGATGAAAACCGTTGTCGTACCATACGTTTGACATTTTTTCATCCCCAATTTTATCTAAGGCTTTTATCAGTCTTTTTCCAATACGTCTGCTGCCATTTCTTACTTCCTGAGGGATTTTCATTGCTGCGGCAGTCTCATCAAGTAAGGTGATATATGCCTTATTTTCCGCATTCTCATATGCCAGATGTACAAGCCCCAGATCCTGATAAGGAAATGAATGCAAAAAGCCCAAGATATATTTTTCAAGATCCTCTGATGATCTTATCCAGTCCTCAAGGACATAATTTTCAAGACCATTTGACAAGGTAAAGGCACCTATAGGAAAAAATGCATCCACACTTTGCATTACTCGCATAAATCCAAGTATATTGTCCATATCCGTTTCCTCTATGACGCATGATCATGCAGTTGTTTTTTAGTATCATCTATGTGTAAATGTGCATGTGCATGTGTATGTCCATCTGTATCAGTGTGCGCATGTGCATGTCCATGTGCATGACATACTGTATAATTTTCAAACAGACCTCTTCTCTTTTCGGCTTTAAATCCAAGCTTTATAAGATACTGGTATGTGGGTTCATCATATACCACACTCACCTCATTGTCCATAATCGATAGTGAAAGGTGTCTGTTTCCAAGCTCAAAACACAGCCTGCCCATCTCCTTCATTGTATCGACAGATACTGTGGTAAGCTCACATGGAAGCTGTTCTAAAACGATTATCCTTTCTGCGTCTGCATATACAATATCGTGATTTTTAAGATGAACATCCATTGGTACTGTGATTCCTATGTCCTCACCTTTGTCAGTTGTCTTTTTAATACGCTTTTTTTCAAGCTCGAACCACTCCATGTATATTTTATCCACCTCGCGTGAATTTATTGTAAAACTATCAAGGTTCCCTATTACCTTATCAACTACCATCTGTTTTCCTCCTTGGGCTAGTTACTTAAAAAAGGAAATATTTCTGTGTAAGAGATAATTCCTGTGCTGCTTCGCATGATATGAGTTCTCCATCTACCCTTACCTCATAATTTTCCGGATTGACATCTATGTCTGCTATAACATCATTATTTTTCATATCACCTTTTCCAATATCACGGCAATGGCTAACTGCAAGCACCTGTCTTTTTAAACCAAGTTTTTCCTTGATTCCCTCCTCTAAAGCTGCCTTTGACACAAAAGATATGCATGTATTTGCACGTGCAAGTCCATATGCACCAAACATATTTGTGTATATAACAGGCTGTGGTGTTGGTATTGACGCGTTGGCATCACCCATTTTTGAGGCGATTATGAATCCGCCTTTTATAATCATCTCAGGCTTTGCACCAAACATTTTTGGATTCCATAGAACAAGGTCTGCACATTTTCCAACCTCAACAGAGCCCACATACTGCGATATGCCGTGTGTGATAGCCGGATTTATCGTATATTTTGCTATATATCTTTTTATTCTGAAATTGTCACTGCGCTCGCTATCTTCCGGCAGATGTCCTCTTTGTTTTTTCATTTTGTCTGCCGTCTGCCACGTTCTTGTAATGACTTCACCAACTCTTCCCATAGCCTGTGAATCAGAGCTCATCATCGAAAAAATGCCCATATCGTGTAAAACATCTTCCGCTGCGATTGTTTCAGGACGTATTCTTGAATCCGCAAATGCTATATCCTCCGGTACATTTTTGTCAAGATGATGGCAAACCATGAGCATATCAAGATGCTCATCAAGTGTATTCTTTGTAAATGGCATCGTAGGATTTGTTGAAGATGGAAGTACATTTTCAAATGCGGCTGCCTTTATGATGTCCGGTGCATGTCCTCCACCTGCCCCTTCTGTATGATAAGTATGGATAGTCCTGCCTTTAAATGCATTTATCGTATCTTCCACAAATCCCGCCTCATTCAACGTATCTGTATGTATGGCAGCCTGTACATCATATTTATCACATACACTAAGGCAATGATCTATCGCATCTGGTGTAGATCCCCAGTCCTCATGGAGCTTTAGCCCACATGCTCCTGCCTTGATCTGCTCTTCAAGAGTATCCAAATCAGAAGAATTACCCTTTCCAAGAAAACCAAAATTCATAGGCAGCTCTTCTGCCGCTTTTAGCATCATTTCTATATTGAATCTACCGGGTGAACATGTAGTGGCATTCGTTCCATCGGCCGGACCTGTTCCTCCACCGATCATAGTTGTAATTCCGCTGTAAAGAGCAGTTTCTACCTGTGTCGGACTTATAAAATGAATATGTGTATCAAGTCCTCCAGCTGTTACAATAAGTCCCTCGCCAGCAATCACTTCAGTTCCTGCACCTATAATGAGATTTTCATCGACACCATCCATGATCGCTGGATTGCCAGCTTTTCCAATACCGCAGATTTTTCCGTCTTTTATACCGATATCAGCTTTTACAATGCCCCAGTAATCCACGATAATGGCACTTGTTATCACAGTATCCGGACACATATCATCACGCACTTTACATGACTGTCCCATTCCATCACGCGCACTTTTTCCACCGCCAAATTTGGCTTCATCTCCGTATACTGCATAGTCCTTTTCCACTTCCAGAATGAGTGAAGTATCTGCCAGGCGTATTCTGTCGCCTGTCGTCGGTCCATACATATCTGCATATTTTTTTCTGCTTATCTTATTCATCCTCAGATACCCCCTTAAAACCTCTTTCTTTTGCCAGTTCAAAAGCAGCTTTTTTTACATCAGGATCATCCATCTTTCCATTTACCAGTCCATTAAGACCATATCCTTCACGGCTGCCTCCTATCTCAACGAGATTGACTCTCTTTGTCTCTCCCGGCTCAAACCTTACAGCATTGCCTGCCGGAATATCAAGTCTCATGCCATACGCTCTCGTTCTTGCAAATTTAAGAGCCTTATTTGCCTCAAAGAAATGGAAATGTGAGCCCACTTGTATTGGTCTGTCAGCAGTATTGGTTACCTCGATACATGCAGTATCTTTTCCTGCATTAAGCTCAATATCACCATCTTCTATTATAAATTCTCCAGGAACTATTGTTTTATTCGGATAGATCGGATTGTGAACGGTTACAAGCTTTGTTCCATCAGGAAATGTCGCTTCTACCTGTATCTCAGATATCATCTCAGGAACCCCGTCCATACAATCATCTGCTACAAGTATTTTTGTTCCAAGGCTCATAAGCTCTGTAACTGTTTTTCCTTCTCTTGCCAGCTCAAGAAGCTGTGAGCTTATATAGGCAACAGCTTCCGGATAGTTTAGCTTTAAGCCTCTTTCCTTTCGCTCTTTTGCAAGCGTTCCCGCCAGATGAAGCATCAGCTTATCTGTTTCTCTTGGTGTCAAACGCATATTCTCTCTCCTTTTGATCTAAAAAATTAATCTGCTATCACTTGTCATAATCCAAGTGATATAGTAAAGTATACATGTTTCATTAAATTTAATGCAACTACAAATAAGGCAGGTAATACAAATGAAAAAACTTTTATTTTTTGATATAGACGGTACTCTCGTGGATTTTGGCAAAAGTACCATGTCAGAGACTACCGCAGCGGCTCTTCATGCAGCAAAGCAAAATGGTCATATGGTCTTTCTTTGTACCGGAAGAAGCTATGAACAGATCTACCCGTCTCTTAAAGAATTCGATTTTGACGGAACTGTGGCCGCTGCCGGTGGGTGTGTCATAATCGGTGATAGGATCATATCTCACCACGTATATGGTTCTGAAAAAATGCAAAAAATCATAGATGCTGTCGGTGATAATAATACCGGACTTATTTTCCAGACCAAAGATGGAAGTATCACAAATACCAAGTGGGCATCCCGATTTGTTGACGCATTTTCCAGTCAGTTTGACATGTCTGTCATACAGGATAATCCAACTTTTAGAGATATCATAATAGATGATGATCTCTACGGCTTTGCTGACAGATATCCTGATGTCGAGAGCACTATATATTGCAACTGTGACTACCATATAGATGATCTTAGAAAGATACTTGGCAACGATTTTGTCGTAACACTCAGTAGCTTTAAAGATCCTGAGCCATACAGCGGTGAGATCACACTTACCGGAGTAAATAAGGCAACCGGTATCGCTGATGTCGTAAAAACACTCGGCATGAGCCAGGATGACACTATCGGTTTTGGCGATGGACAGAATGATTTTGACATGCTGCGTTATTGCAATATGGGTGTTGCAATGGGCAATGCCTCTGATGAGGTTAAGGCCTGCGCTGATATTGTAACTGACGATATAAAAGACAATGGACTTTTTAATGCAATGAAAAGACTGGGACTGATATAGTCCCCAGTCTTTTTTAGTCTGTCATGAGCTTTTGCACTTCGTGTGCATCCATATCCTTTGTCCTTCCACTTGTGATTATCTGTCCCTTTTCCATAACATACAGATAATCAGATATACCAAGTACAAAATCCAGATACTGCTCAACAATAAATATCGTGATGTCAAGCTCTTTATTTACTTTTTTGATTGCTTCCCCGATATCCTGAATGATAGAAGGCTGGATACCTTCTGTAGGCTCATCGAGTATGAGAATGTTTGGATTAGACACAAGTGCCCTTGCTATGGCAAGCTGCTGCTGTTGTCCTCCTGACAGATCTCCGCCTTTTCTTTTTGCAAATTTGGGAAGAATCGGAAAAAGATCATATATATATTCCGGGACCTTTCCTTTCCCACCTATCGCCTGTAGTCCAAGCTCAAGATTTTCCTGAACGGTCATCTGTGGAAAAATATCACGGCCCTGCGGCACATATCCTATACCAAGTTTTACTCTGTCATAGGTCTTCATTTTGATGATGTCACGGTCATTGAAGATCACTTTTCCCGACGGTGTCTTCACAAGTCCCATGACACTTTTTAAGGTTGTGCTTTTTCCAACACCGTTTCGTCCTATAAGGCATGTTATATCGCCTTTTTTTGCACGAAGGCTTAAATTGTCGATTACCTTGCTTTCGCCATAATATGAATCCAAATTTTCTATTTTAAGCATCTTTTTCACCGCCTCTTCCAAGATAAACAGCCTGAACTGTTTTGTCAGCAAGAACCTCGTGGACATCGCCCTCCATGAGTACTTTTCCCTCATGCAGCACAGTTACACAATCAGCAATCTGTTTTACAAAATCCATATCGTGTTCTACTACTATAATAGTGCATTCCTTTTTTATCTCTTTTAAAAGCTCACCTGTCTTAAATGTCTCCGGTTTTCCCATTCCGGCTGCCGGTTCATCAAGCATTATGATCTGCGGTTTTCTGACAAACTGCATAGCTATCTCAAGCCATTGTTTCTCGCCATGGGCAAGTGAGCCTGCAAGGATATCTTTTCTGTCTTTAAGCCCCACTTTTTCAAGCGTTTCATCTATAAGTTTTTTCTCGTCATCGCTCGTCTTGTGAAAAATTGACTGCCATACTTTCTTGTTGCCTTTTAGGGACAATTCCATATTTTCAAATACTGTAAGATTGACAAATACAGATGGCACCTGGAATTTTCTCACAACACCCTCGTTTACGATTTTGTACTCCTTCATTCCTGTAAGACGTATCTTATCTTTTGCTGTAGGATAAAAACTCACATTGCCTTTGGTTGGTTTTGTCTTCGCACATATTATATCAAGAAGTGTTGTCTTTCCGGCTCCATTTGGTCCGATAAAAAAATGGATGCTGTTTCTTTCTACATTGACATTTACATCTGTAAGAGCCTGAAATCCATCGAATACTACAGATACGTTTTTTACTTTTAATACTGTATTTTTATCTGTTCCCATTTTCAGTCCTCCCTTGCAGCTGCTTTTGCTTTTCTTTTACTTATAAGTTCCGGAATCTGGTCTTTTACTATTCCGACAATTCCACCTTTAAAAAACAGGATAGTGATTACAAACAACAAACCTATTATGTACTGCCAGCTTTCTGCCATGGTTCCCGAACTTAAATTGTACTCACACAGATTGATAAGGAATGCTCCGATTACTGCACCTATAAGTGTTCCTCTTCCACCTATTGCAACCCATATCACCATCGTGATGGAATATGTGATAGACATCTGTGTAGGTGTGATAGAACCGTTAAAATTGACGAATAAAGCGCCTGCTATGGCTGCAAATATTGCTGATACCACATAGATGAAATTCTTATAATTGCTGACGCAATATCCCGAAAAATAAGTTCTGTTCTCGCCATCTCTTATAGCTATAAGCAGTTTTCCGAGTTTTGTTTTAACAAGCCTGTATGAAACTGCATAAATAACAATCAAAAATACGAGTGCCACATAGAAAAGTGTGATAAGATTCCCCTGATTTTTTGGTCCTCGAAGACTTCCTAAAATAGACTGTATCTGGCTTATTCCGACATTACCATTTGTATATGGTGAAAGCGCAATAAATATAGAATAAGCTGCCCATGTCAGTGCCTGTGATATTATTGAAAAATATACTCCCTTTACTCTGTTTTTGAAGATAAAATATCCGATCAGACCTGAGACTGCAATTGGCACTACAATTATCATTATTATAGTTCCCGGCAGTGTAAGGAACGGTTTCCATATAAGAGGAAGCTTGGTAAGTCCGCCAACCTGCATGAAATCTGTGATATTTCCGTTTGTCTGGACAAGCTTCAGGTACATTCCCATTCCATAAGCACCAAGGCAGAAATAAAGTCCATGTCCGAGACTTAATATTCCCGTATATCCCCATATGAGATCAAGTCCTATCGCAACTATTGCAAATGCCATGCATTTTCCAAGGAAAAGCACTGTTGTGCTTTTTACGAATCCGTTCATCAAAAGAAGAGGCATCACTGCAAGTGCAAGTACTATGATCGTAAAGCAAATATTATATCCGTTTTTCTTTATTACTTTCATTGCCTTGCCTCCTTTTACTCATCAAGTGCTCTGCTTCTTACAGTAAACAGTCCCTGTGGTTTTTTCTGTAAGAAAATGATAATTATCAAAAGTACGATTGCTTTTGCAATAGATGACGATGTGATAGTCTCAAAACCAATGCTTGTAAAACCGATTATTGTCGAACCAAGCACTGTTCCAAGGAGTTTTCCAACTCCGCCTAATACAACTGCCATAAACGTATTTACGATATAATTCTGTCCTACTGTAGAATCTATCGAGCCAAGAAGTGCGATCGAACAGCCTGCTATTCCGGCAAGTCCTGATCCGATGCTAAATGTGATATTATCTACTCTTCTTGAATTGATTCCCATGCACTGTGCCATTGCACGATTTTGCATTACTGCTCTCATCTGTCTTCCAAAATTGGTATGATACATAAGCACCCATACAAGAAACAGACAAAATGCAACTAATACTATGATAAAAATTCGTGTAAGGGAAAGCGACGCTCCACCTATTTTTATGCTTCCAGAAAGTATCTTTGGTGTTGTCACAAGTACTCCCTGTGTTCCAAATATTGTTCTTGCTGCCTGCTGGAGTATAAGACTTATTCCCCAGGTAGCAAGCAGACTGTCTATCTCACGGCCATACAGCCTTGAGACCACAAAGGTCTCAAGCAATGAACCAATAATAAATGTAACTACAAATGCTGCTATTATGGAAAGGAAATATCCCACATCAGCCGCATCTTTTGATATATACTGCTGGATGAGCCCCTGAACCACATATGTTGTATATGCTCCTATCATCATGAACTCGCCATGTGCCATGTTTATGACACGCATAAGGCCAAATGTGATTGCCAGTCCAAGAGATGCTAATAAAATTATTGAAGATAAGCTCAGTCCGTTAAATATGAGATTCATAGAGCTCCTCCTTTCGTCTGCTTTATATTACTATTTACTCAAGAGGCTGTACTCCTGCTGCAACAGCCCAGTCATATGTCTTTAAGTATGGATCTGGATCTACCGGTGCATCTGTTGAAGAAATCTCGTAGATAAGTCCGTCATCCGATACCTGTCCGATTCTTACTGTCTTTGATAAATGCTGGTTTTCTGCGTTTACTGTTATAGTACCTTCTGGAGCATCAATGCTTAATCCACCTAGAGCCTCTCTCACATCATCTGTATCAAAGCTTCCTGCTTTCTCACATGCTGCTTTCCACATATATACTGCATCATATGCTGCCTCTGCCGGATCTGATGTCACTCTGTCCTGTCCGTATTTCGCCTTGTAAGCCTCAACAAACTCTTTGTTTTTCTCTGTATCTGTTGTCTGGTAGTAATTCCAAGAAACAAGATTTCCTTTTAAGATATCAGCACCGATAGTTGCAACTTCCTCCTCTGCGATAGAGAATGACATTGACATGATGTCATCAGATGTGATATTCCTATCTGCCATCTGTTTAAAGAATGATACGTTGCCAGTTCCATTTAATGTATTGATAATAACATCAGGCTGTGCCTGCTCAATTTTTGAGATAATTGATGAAAATTCTGTCTGATCCATTGCAGCATACTCCTCACCTACTACCTCGGCACCATCTGATGCCTCGATCTGTGCATTGATGATCATGTTTGCAGTTCTAGGAAATACATAGTCGGAACCGATAAGGAAGAATTTCTTGTATCCCTGATCTAAAAGATATTCGATTGCTGGTACGATCTGCTGGTTTGGAGCTGCTCCCATGTATACAATATTGTTTGATGACTCCATTCCTTCGTACTGTACCGGATACCATAAAAGATTGTCATAATCTTCAAATATCTGTTTTACAGCTTTTCTTGATGATGATGTCCAACAGCCGAAGACTGTTGCCACCTCATCCTCACCTAAAAGTTTTTCTGCTTTTGTTGCAAATGTAGAAGGCTCTGATGCACCATCTTCCTCGATATATTTGATCTGTTTTCCAAGCACTCCGCCATCTTTATTTATCTCCTCGATCGCAAGTACCTCGGCATCTCTTACAGATCCCTCACTGATTGCCATAGAGCCTGTGAGTGAATGGAGAAGTCCTACTGTAACTGTATCGCCTTCTGCCGACTCGCTTCCTGATCCTCCACTGCTGCCACAGCCTGTCATTCCAAGTACCATGGCTGCTACTGATACCAATGCTACCAATTTTGTCCATCTCTTTTTCATACGCGCTTCCTCTCTTTCTTTGCCTCTTTGTTAATATGTAAAACCTGCAAAATTTTCTATATAATTAATAATTACTTTAATCTTGCAAGCTTTATATCCTTGTAGTGCATTATCAGATCTGCACAATCCTCATAGCCGATCCTCTCGCTGTTTAAGGTCATGTCATATGCCACCGGATCAGTCCATATTCCACCACCTGTATAGTAGCTATAATAATCTGATCTGTATTTATCTGTCTGGTAAATCATCTGATCAGCTTCCTGTGCTGTGACATCCAGCCTGTCCATTATCGTCGCACGGCACGCTCTTCTAGGTGCCTCCACATAAACGCTTACCACGTTGTCAAAATCTTTTAAAATATAATTGGCACATTTTCCTACGATAATGCAGGATTCTGTTTTTGCCAGTTCCCTGATCATTTCTGCCTGAATATTAAAAAGATTTACGTCTGAAATAAAATCTTTCTGGTTTGGCTCGGCTAGTTTGTTTATTTTTGGAAATTTCTTTAGTGCCATGGCTATCTTTTTGCCATTTAATTTTTCATCAGACTTTACAAAAAGCGATTTGTTTATTCCACTGTAATCTGATGCCATCTGAAGTATCTGTTTTTCATAACACGGAATACCGAGCTGTTTAGATAGCAGAAGACCGATCTGTTTTCCACCGCTTCCAAAGCCTCTTGCTATGGTAATAACATAATTGTCCATTCCATATCCTCCCTTCTTTTTGCACACATTTTAGGCTTGCTTTTGCTGTATTGGAAATTACAATGTAACTTCTTATACAGAAAAAAAGGAGCCAACTCTTATATCAAGAATTAGCTCCTTTGCTATCGTGCCTTTGTTTTGTTGCAATTATGATAGCATATGAATTTTATGGTAACAACCTGACTATTATGTCTTTTATACCTAACAAAAAAGACATTCTGGTTTATTTTTTAAAGTTTCCGTCTATACTGTGCCGGGGTATAGCCTGTGTATTCTTTAAATAGTTTGGTAAAATAATCAACTGTCTTGTATCCTAACTTTTCACTTACCTCATATATCCTGTCATCTGTATTATCAAGCAGATATTTGCCGTATTCCATCTTGTATTTTAATACAAACTGGTTGAAATTCTCATTCATCTGCTTTTTAAAAAGTTTACCAAAATAATCTCTGCTCAGTGCAAATTCCTCGGATATGTCCTTAAGGTTTAATTCCTCATGTTCCTCAAAATATGCGATCACTTTTCTTGTAAAACCAGCCGAAATATCAGCTTTACATTGTATAAAAATCTGTTCTGTTATGCTTCTTTCTTCATTATCCTGTATCTCTTCGCGCACATTTATCAGGCACTCCCTAAGTTCATCCGCCGAAACAGGTTTTAACAGATAATCGCTTGCTCCAAGCTTCATTCCCTGCCTTACATATTCAAACTCATTGTAATTGCTGGCTATGATCTTTGGTGCAGTGATATTTCTTATTTTTAATTCTTTTAAAAAATCAAGTCCGTTCATTACCGGCATCATCACATCTACCAGATACATGTCAAAATGCATATTATCTACAAATTCTAGTGCTTCTTTTCCATTTCCAGCGGTTCGTTCTATAACAAATCCTTCTTCTTCCCACACTTTAAGTTTTCCGTAAAAAAGCCTGTTTGTGCGGTCATCCTCAACAATAAGTACTTTATACATGCTATCACCCGTCTTTCTTGTGATCAGTTAGATTACATATTTTTGCATAAATTCTATCACAGCATCAAGTTCGTCAAACATTATATTCATATCGCTATCCGATATTACTTTTTCTTTGATTATATCCAGACATTTTTGTGCAGACTTCTCTAAATCTGTGCAGAGCAGATTGCCACTGACTCCTTTTATCCTGTGTATCTCCATTTCCAGGGTATCGTAATCTGGTATTTTTGCGGCCTTTTTGATTTTGTCTTTAAAATCTGCATTATCTTCTACAAAAATATCAAATAACTCTTTTACGGCTTCTTTATCACCATAAAACTGTTCTTCAAGCTTATTTATCTGTACTTTGCCAGTATCAGTGTTTTTTTTCTGCTGTGATTTTCCTGCCTGATAAACTATAACGTCATCTGTATATTTTTCGAGTTTTTCCTGCAGCTCTTCCATCGGAATAGGTTTTGGCAGATAATCACTCATGCCAGCCTCTTTTGCCTTTGCTTCAATATCCTCTCCTATATTAGCTGTAAGGGCAATTATCACGATATCTTTCCATTTTGGGTTTTTTCTTATTAATTTTGCAAGTTCATATCCGCTTATATAAGGCATCGAAATATCGAGAAATACTATATCGTAATCCTGTTCTTTCATTCTATCTATAACATTGCGCGGATCTGATTCTACATCTGCAATATATCCGAATTTGTGTAAAACCTCCGACTCTAATACAAGATTGATCTTGTTGTCATCAACAATCAAAATTGAAATTTTTCGTTTTATTTTTCTATTGTGAGTATTACTGTGTCTTTTCTTTGTTTCTTTTCTTCCATATGCAAAGTCCATGTCAAAATAGAAGCAGCTTCCTTTTCCATATTCACTTTCAACCAAAAGGCTGTATCTTCCTTTACTCATTTCTTCAACAATCTTTCTGCATATTGGAAGTCCGAGTCCTGTTCCGCCATATTTTCTTGTTATGCTCTCATCAGCCTGCGCAAATGCCTTAAAAATACTCTGTTGTTGATCCTTTTTTATCCCGATTCCCGTATCAGATACAGAAAATTCGAGAATACATCTTGTCTTGGAAAAGTTTAATCCTTTTATTAGAAGAGTTACGCTTCCCTCTTTTGTGAATTTAAACCCATTAAATATCAGATTTGTAAGCACCTGTTTTAATCTGAGAGGATCACCGTAAATATATTCCGGCACATCATCATCAATTATAATATTAAATCCAATATTTCTCTGTTCAGCCTCATTATCAAGCATTCCTTTTAAACTCTCTGTCAGATCCCGTAGATTAAAATTTTTGTCCTCAAATTTCATTTTCCCTGATTCTAGCTTTGAATAATCCAGTATTTCATTAATTTCCTCTAACAGGATATTTGTTGCCAGGTGCATATTCCGGGTATATCTTTGCTGTTCTCCTGAAAGCTTTGTCTCCTCAAGCAAAAAGAGATATCCCGATATAGTATTAAGTGGAGTTCTTAGTTCATGCGACATCTGTGCTAAGAACTGGCTTTTTACACGGTTTGCTTTTTCTGCCTGCCCTTTAGCTTCTATAAGTTCTTTTTCTATTCTTTCTGATTTTGCAAGCTCAGAGAGCATATCAGACGATAACGCATTAAATTCCCTTGCAAATTCCTGCAGTTCCCATACTCCCTCTGGTTCTACAAACATTTTTCTGCGTCCATGCTGTCTTGTGATATGTTTTTTGTATCTGACTATAGGTTTTATATACCATTTCTGAAATAATACAACAATAAAAATAAGTATCCCTAATTCGCCTATTCCACAAAAAGTCTGCAGTATATATGCTCTGTCTGACTCATGGCGCGCATTATCAACAGTTTTTTCCAGGCGTGCATTCATGGCCTCCTGAAAATTTGCAATATTTGTATCTATCAGATCCTTATATGCCATATATGAGCTTCCATACAGTATCTGGATTGAAAGCTCTGCCTCCTGCGACGGTTCACAAATATAATCACTCTCAAGTTCATATGAACATACATAATCCATGCACTGTTTTATGAATGCATCGCTCGTTTTTATGCCACTTGCATCAGCACTATTTTCTTCTGACTTGCTTTCAAGCTTAAGTCTCATAGAACTGATTTCAATATGCATAAGGGTATCAGAAAAATACTTTGCTCTCTCGAGACTTCGCTCTTCATCTGCCGGAATATCCATATTTTCCAGCTCCTGAATGACTTCTTCCCTGTGTTTATCATTTTTTATTTCATTCCAGTAATTCCTAAAATGCTCTATATCACCAGTTACGGCAAACATACGCACTTCATTTGACAGATAATCTGAGGTTTCCTTTAGCTGTGATGCCATCATTCTGTATTCAAGTTGGTTATTATATGCATTTTGCAGATTTTTGCTGCTATTCATCTGCAAGTGATTTCCTGTAAATACAAATATCATTTCCAAAACAGCTAAAACAATGATTATTGCTGATATAGTCTTTGAATTTTTTAATCCCTGTTTTTTATCTTCTCTCATATTATCACCTGCCTTATATAAATAGACAAAAAGAGAGTATAATAACATCCGTTTTGATGTATCATACTCTCTAATAATCATCTATTTTCGTAACTGTTCAGTACCTTCACAGTTGTGAGCCGTCTTAGCTTGCCCGTTCGCTTATGCATCTATATTCATGAAACGGTCCCACTCACATATATCCTTTGATGCCGAAATGATCATCGTATATGTACGCTCGTCTGTGCCGTCAAACACGAATGTGTAGTTCTCATTTTCCTGTTCTATGAGAAACACATATCCATCAAGAAAATTGTTGAAAGTCTCGATATAGTCAGACTCCTCTATCTCCTCATCCGGTGTGGTGCTCTTAAGGTTGCCGTCGGCATCATATGTCTTAAAGCCCTCGCGGGCAAAAGAAATGATATTTGCATCCTCAAGCTTTAAAATAAGTCCGTTTGTACGCATATCGCGGATATCCCTGTTGCAGGAATTGTCCGATTTTATTATGACATTGTCAAGGCATATCTTGAATGTGCCAAAACTCATCATAATATCACTTACGTGCACATCCGAAAACTTAAAGTGTGTAAATTCATTTTCTGTTCTATAATTCATCCGTTATCCTCCGTTTATATTCTTATTATATATAAACATGTGTGTTGTTTTATCATTTATTTTTAGTATCTTAATTATGATTTTCTACAACAATCGAGTTGTCCACGCTGAGCAGTCCCACACATCTGTTGCCAGTCCATCGTAAAATGACGGCTCATGGCACACCATGAGAATGCTGCCCTTATACTCCTTTAATGCTCTCTTAAGCTCGTCCTTTGCCTCCACATCAAGATGGTTGGTCGGCTCATCGAGAAGCAGTATGTTTGTCGGTCTGTTAATCAGCTTGCAAAGACGAACCTTAGCCTGCTCGCCTCCGCTTAATACCCTTACCAGACTCTCGATATGCTTTGTCATAAGTCCGCATTTTGCAAGTGCACTGCGCACCTCATACTGTGAAAATGACGGAAACTCCGACCATATTTCCTCTATACAGGTGTTTGAGACAGACTGATCCATCTCCTGCTCAAAATAGCCAATCTCAAGATAATCTCCCAGCTCCACTGAGCCGTCAAGCGGCTTTATAAGACCTAAAATACTCTTTAACAGAGTGGTCTTTCCTATTCCGTTTGCTCCGGTAAGGACAATTTTCTGCCCTCTTTCCATCTCAAGATCAAGTGGACGGGAAAGTGGATCATTCTTATCGTATCCGATCACAAGTCCCTTTGTCTGGAATATGTATCTGCCCGAAGTTCGTGCCTCCTTGAAATTAAATTCTGGCTTCGGCTTATCGCGGTCAAGCTCTATAACATCCATCTTATCAAGCTTTTTCTGGCGTGACATTGCCATATTTCGTGTGGCAACCCGCGCCTTATTTCTCGCAACAAAGTCTTTTAAATCCTTTATCTCCTGCTGCTGTTTGTTGTAAGCTGCCTCAAGCTGCGCACGCTTCATCTCGTATACTTCCATGAATTTGTCATAGTCACCCACGTACCTGCTAAGCTGGCGGTTGTCCATGTGATATATGAGGTTTACCACGCTGTTTAAAAACGGCACATCATGTGAGATCAGTATGAATGCATTCTCATAGTCATTGAGATACCTCTTAAGCCATTCGATATGTTCCACATCGAGATAGTTGGTCGGCTCGTCAAGCAGTAAAATATCAGGTTTTTCAAGCAGAAGCTTTGCCATAAGCACCTTTGTCCTCTGTCCACCACTTAAGTCGGTTACGTCCTTGTCAAGTCCAAGGTCTAAAAGTCCAAGTGCCCTTGCGACTTCCTCCACTTTTGAATCAATCATGTAAAAATCATGCATGGTAAGAAGATCCTGCAATGTACCGGCCTCAGCCATCATATCGTCCATTTCTTCTAAAGAAGCCTCCCCTAACTTCTCATAAATCCCGTTCATCTGCGTTTCCATATCAAAAAGGAAATCAAACGCACTTCGAAGGACAGAACCTATGGTCATGCCCTTCTCCAAAACGGTATGCTGGTCGAGATAGCCTACCCGCACATTTTTTGCCCATTCTATTTTGCCCTCGTCAGGCATGAGCTTGCCGGTGATTATATTCATGAAGGTAGATTTTCCTTCGCCATTTGCACCGACAAGCCCGATATGTTCACCCTTTAAAAGTCTAAAGGATACGTCCTCAAAAATTGCTCTGTCACCAAATCCGTGACTTAAATGTTCTACGTTTAAAATACTCATGCCGCTATTTTAACAGATAATCCGGTCTTAGACAACAACTCATTTTAATGCTTATGAAATCTTTTCTACAGCATGGTCGGAAAAGCTGCCGCCATCTGTAGCCCCTGACATATCAGCTTTATCGCTGTAGCTTGAAACCGTAACCGTGTAGCTGCTTGTACCTTTTACATATACAGTTCCGTCTGTTCCGATTATTGAAACAGTATTGCCATCTGCGTCAACTATAGTTCCCTCGCTGTAGAGATTTGTCACTGTCGAATCGCCTGTAACAACCCATTTTGAATTTCCGTCAATATAGAGATTGCAATATCCGTCTCCACCATTTCCGGCATATGTCTCATCATCAACTACCGCACCGGTCAGAGTGCTGCCGTTTTCCATGTAAAAATCAAGTGTGCTTATGCTATCGTAGATCACATCACCTGTCATATCCTGCTTATCCGCGGTAAACGTACACTGTGAACCATTGCTGCCGCTTGTTCCCCAGCCACGCTGATTGTTGTTTCCGGTGCATCTGAGGAAATAATCATTTTCATCTGCGTAAGTTATGTCCACATCTGACAGGTAAAATGTGCACTCTGTGTTAGTCGTGTAGAACATGCCTCCGTTTTTCGCGGTAATGCTGCCACCGGTCATGTTAAAAGTGCCGTTTCCGACCTCAGAATCACCTGACATACTCTGATATACGATAACATTCCAGGTGCAGTCATTCTGTGAATTGTCTGACATATTTCCTGTCAGATCACAGTCATACAGATTTAATGTGTTAAGTCCCTCGATGCAGACAGCCTCTGAACCGTTTGCAGTGAGTGTCGCATTGTTAATCGCGATATCCGCTGTGCAGTAAACTGCCGGAGAACCTACACCATTTGAGGTATATGTGCCACCATCGACAACCATTGTTCCACCGCCCCTGTCACTTCTTATCGCGGCTGAGGACTCACCATTTGTCTCCACATCCAGATCCCATGCATAAAGTGTTCCGCCTCCTGCTACATGAATACCGCCTGATGTATCCTGCTGTGTTTTTATCGTGGCATCAGAAACATATGTCACACCGTCTCCATAGGAAAAAACACCTGCTGCACCAGCTGCATCAGTGGTAAAAGTGCCACCGTTTATGACAGTTGTGCCGTCAGTATTCAAAAGAGCTGCACCAACTCCGTAAAAGCTGGAATTATCACCGCCTGTACTGTCATTGGAATCGCGGCTTACCGTGGCGTTATTTAATGTAACATCCGCTCCGTGAATGTAGATTGCGTTTTCATCTGTTCCGGTGGATGTAAAAGTCTCATCTGAGCTTTCTGTATCCTCTGTTATCTCTTTGAGTGCAGTGTACGAAATTGATGCATTACTGCTGCTTCCCGGACCTCCTGCGTTCTGCGCACTGTCCTCATCGGAAACTACAATGCTCTCGATAGTTCCGTCATCGTCAAGTGTGACCGTAAGATAATCACCCTCCTCAAGATCACCGACCTCTACGGAATTGTTGTCCTCGTCTGTGAGGACTGAGTCATCATTTAAAGTGATTGTGACTGTGATAGTGTCGTCTGAGTCCGTAGAGTTGGATTTGTCAGTATCAGAAGATTGTGTGCTGTCTCCGTCTGGTTTCTCCGGTGGGGTACTCTGGTCATTGCTTCCTGAGTTATCTGCGTCTGCGCTGTTTCCATTTCCACCGGGTGCTGCACCTGACGGTGCACCGCCCATATCTCCGCCCGGCTGCATTCCCTGAGAGATTCCCGATGAAGTATTGACGCTAAGTGTGACCGTATTGTCATCGATCGACTCAATCGTTCCGGTAAAAGATGCCTCCGCAAAACTGATAGAATTTGTAGATGATGTAGTTTTACCACAAGCTGTAAATGTAGTTGCTGTGATAATCGCAGTCATAACTGCTATTGTTGTTATTTTCTTATTATACATAAAAGTTGACCTCCAGTTCTTACTCATATCTTCTTTACACTTATAATTATATATACGAACCTTAAGCCAACTTTAAATTTCATAATCATATTAATTTTTTTATTTCATCTATCCTGTCAACACAGGCAAAAAGCATTTTTTTTAGCTCATCATCCGGCTGTGTCAGATCAGGCACCATAACAACCTTGCAGCCTGCACCGTATGCACTCTTCACACCATTTGGCGAATCCTCGACCGCCATACATTCCTCTGATTTTAGTCCAAGCTCGCTGCAAGCAAACTTATACACATCCGGTGCCGGTTTTCCATGCTCCACCATCGGTGCACAGATGATCTTATCAAAATATCCGTAAAGCCCTATCTTTTTTAAATATTTCTCAGCTCTTTCTATGTCATTCGCTGTGGAAATCGCCCGGTGAATGCCTTTATCCTTTAAATATGTAAGTATGTCAATCGCTCCCGGCTTAAGCTCTATGCCAACCTTTTCCAAATGTGCTTCCATAATCTTCCTTCGATATGCCCTGATCGCAGGATAATCCAGACTCTGATCATCAAACATATCCTTAAGATACTGCGGTGCATATGGTTGTCCGAGACTTCGCATGGAAAGTGCCTGCTCATCCGTCATATCGTATCCGAAATGCTTCAGTGCCTTCGGCCAGAAAATACGGTAATATTTCTCCGTATCAATTAGAGTTCCGTCCATGTCAAAAATTACTGCTTTTATCATTTTTCTAAGCCTCTCCTGTTAATTTTACCACTGTCATATCATGGTGCATCGCCTTTATTACCGGACCGAACACATCCTTCGTCTTTATCCTGAGGCTCGATGTATTTACACAAGGGTGGCATCCTACCCACTCGCCTTTTAGCACATCCTCATCCACCAAAAGCCTTACCGCATTGTCATGGTCATTCATAAGTCCCATCACACTGACTGAGCCGGGTGTAATATCCAGATATTTTTCCATATCCTCTGCACTGGCAAAGGAAAGCCTTGCACTGCCGATCTGGTGCGAAAGCTCCTTTGTCTTAAAAGTCTTATCGCCTGGGATCATGAGCAGATAAAAATCTGTTTTCTGACGGTTGCATAGAAAAAGATTCTTGCAGATCGTTGCTCCGAGGGTCTTGTCAATCTCCTCACAAACCTCCATTGTAAATGCAGCCTCGTGATCTATTCTCTGATATTTTATTCCCAGATTGTCCAAAAAGTCATAGGTGCGGATTTCTTTATCCAGTCTGCCTGTAGTGTCTGTCGGTCTACCATCCTGTAATTGCATTTGTGCCTCCTGAAATTGTGTGTTTGTACTCTATGCTGATTCTGATTGATTTTACATTCATATATTGATATTTTGTATCTGTTCAATACAGAAATATGCGGTACCGCATACAATCATAACTATAGATTATACACCGCTTTAATATACTCTAGCAAGCCTCGACATCCGCGCATGACATCATCAAATGTCGCATCAAAATCGCCTGTATACCATGGATCTGCTACATCTCGTGCCGCCGTAAGCTTATGGTTTGTGCCATAACCAGCAAAAGACAGCATCTTAAAAATCTTCTGCTGACTGTCGCTGCCGCCTGCAATCCTTGTCATGTTCCTGATATTTGCAGTGTCCATTCCGATCAAAAAATCATAATACAAATAATCATCGCGCGTCATCTGTCTCGCGTGATGCGGAATAAGAGGAACGTGCTCCTCATATAGCTTGTTTTTTGTGCCGTAGTGAGGCGGGTTGCCGATTTCTTCGCGGCTGGTCGCGGCTGAATCTATCTCGAAATAGGCATCGAGGTTTGATTGGTGAACCAGGTGGGTGAAGATGCTTTGGGCCATGGTTGATCTACATATATTGCCGTGGCATATGAATAATATTTTTATCATAACTTCTCATATCCTCTCATATTTTCTCATAAAATCTCATATTTTTAAAAAAACAGGGGTACAAATGTGGGGTACAAATACCAAAACGTACCCCACACCTTTGTCTCATTTACTACATTTAAATTGCAACAACTCTCTTCATCTCCGCCTCTGCATCCTCAAATTTCACATGCGTATATGTGTTTAGTGTCACGCTGATGTGCTGGAAATACTTTTCCCAGCGTAGTGCTACCATAGGCATATTATTCTTATCAAGATACAGAAAACCGGAATAGCCATCAATCATTGGCTCAATCTTCGGCTTCTTTCTTCCGGTAATAATCGTTCGAAATGCCTCCTCCACGTCTTCTGACATTGGTATTTCCCGAATTCCACTTTCCGTCTTTGGTTTCTCAATCATATACTGCGCCTTTGAAGTGCGGATGAGCTGATGATCTACAATGATTTTATGATTCTTAAAATCAATATTCGTAACTGTTCAGTACCTTCACAGTTGCGAGCCGCAAGCGCATTAGAATCAGCTTCGCTGATGGGCGCTTGCTCCTACGTAATATACGTTTTCTTACGAAATATGCGGTACCGCATATTTCTGTACTGAATAGTTACCAATATTCTTTGTTGTTAATCCTACAAATTCTGAGATTCGCAGCCCTGTATTGAATAGAATATAGATACCTTCATAGTATCTGCTAAAATGTTTATCCTGTTTGACAAATTCCAGATACTTACGTTCCTGATCCCTTGTGATAGCTTCTCTTGTAACACTATCATTTACAATGACCGTAGCCAATTCAAAATCAAACGGGTTTCTACGAATCAGGTCGTCATCATAAGCCTGGCGAAAAGCCGGTCGCAAAATTCCTCTGATTGTATGAATGGTGCTGTAGCCCTTGCCTTGTTTCTGCTGCAGTGAAATCAGCCACAGCTTCGCGTCAGAAATTTTAATAGAATCGATGCGTCTCTGACCAAACGGATCTTTTTCCAAGAAATTAATCGTAGTCTGATATCCTGCCTTTGTTGATTCTCTTACGCCTATCTTAGTTGCGGTATAGCGCTGAACCAATTCTAATACTGTAAGCTTACCACCATCAAAAGAACACCGCCCCAACTGATTAATCTGGAGATTCTTCTCCAGCTCCCTGAGGGATGGTCCCTGTCTCTTTCCATCCGGCATCCTATCGTTCTTATCTAATCTCCAACTGTATAAATACCTTTCTTTGCCGGTGCCATCATAATATTTAAAACGATAGCGACCATTTGACTGCTGATACTCGCCGTTATGTAGTACACGGCCTTTATTATCCTTTCTCTTATTTGACATATTAGACACTCCTTTCACAAAACAAAAGGACTGCCCTCGATAAATATGATTTTATCATAGAGCAGTCCAAATGCACACAACTTTTGATATTTTTGCCGTTTTTTCATGGCAGAATAATATATGACACCTTATAGTATTTCAGATA
>CAVICC010000021.1:0-40321 GCA_963641405.1 bacterium
GAAATTGCCTGACACACCTGATCTATAAGGTTGTTTGCCTTTTTTGTCTCAGGTATTATAGTAAAAATAAGTAATGCTGTTAATACAAAATTTGCAAAAACCAATGCCAAAATGAGAACAGAAATCAAATTCTTTTTCATGGTATATCCTTTCCAAAATCAATATGCAAGAGTTTAATCCTAGCAGTTATATTAATCTAAAATTAATTTAAATTTGAATTGTATGAATTGTATACTTTTATTTCTACACGTCTGTTTCTTGCACGTCCTTCAGCTGTTGTGTTGTCAGCTACAGGGTCATAGTCTCCTCTTCCAGAGGATTTTATGTGTGAAGGATCAAGTGAAGTATTAGCTCTTATATAGTCAGCTACGCTTAGAGCTCTGTACATTGAAAGTATATCATTGCTCTCATACTTAGATCTTGAAGAAACAGGTACATTGTCTGTATGGCCTTCAATCTCTATCATATTGTCTGTATAGCTTTCAAGTATGGTAGAAATCTTGTTGACAACAGGATATGCATCCTGCATTATCTCAGCTTTACCGGACTCAAAAAGCAGTGCACCATTTAGGCTAAGCTGCACATATTCTGCATTAAAGTCAATATCAACCATATCCTTAAGGCTTGAATTCTCGAGCTGTCTTTCAATTTTTTGCGCCATTTGCTCGGATTCTGAGAGCTCCATCTGTTCGTACTGCTCAGTGGCATTTGCATCGTTTCCTTCCGTTGTGCTTTCTGTTGTCGATTTTGAGTTTGCAAGATCATTGTAATATGCGTCGAGAAACTCAAGCTGGCTTACTCCAGCACCTACCATATCGCCATCTCCAATAGTTGCACCACCGGCAGGGAGTATGCTCATGCTACTAGAAAGTGACGCTATAACCATCTGGAATTTTTCAGCATCAACCGATGACATCGAGAAAAGAAGCACAAAGAAACAGAGCAAGAGATTCATAAGATCGGAAAATGTCGCCTGCCATGCAGGGGCACCCTTTGGTGGATCCTCTGGTCGTTTCTTCGCCACTATTGTTCACCTCCATCATCGGTAGAAAGAGCTTCACGCTTGTCAGGTGAAAGGAATGATTTAAGTTTTTCCTCTATAACACGTGGATTCTCTCCGGCCTGAATAGAAAGCAGACCCTCTATAGTAAGAGTCTTAAGAGAAACTTCAAGCTCATTATTTTTCTTTAATTTGTTTGCAAACGGAGCACAAAGCCAGTTTGCTATCATAGAACCATATAGTGTAGTAACAAGAGCTACAGACATGTTTGGTCCAATTGTAGATGAGTCTTCGAGATTTTTAAGCATGTTTATAAGTCCGATAAGTGTTCCGATCATTCCCCATGCCGGTCCTTGCTCACCCCAGAACTCCCAGAACGAAACCGTGCTCTTGTGGCGGTCCTCCATGCACAGCATATCTGTCTCAAGGATACCTCTTACAAGTTCAGCATCAGTTCCATCTACTACAAGCATGATACCTTTTTTTAGAAACTCATCAGTCACATCATTTGCGGCCTCCTCAAGGGCAAGAAGTCCTTCTTTACGGCTGACATTTGATAGTTCTATTATTTTGTTTATAGTCTCACCGGGATCTACCGTAGTGTCTTTAAACGGCAATGCGAAAGATTTTAATCCGTTGATGAATCCTGGTAATTTGTTTGCACCTAAAACCGCACTCAGTGATCCGCCAATGGTAATGATCGCTGAAGGTAGGTCTATAAAGTTTCCAAGTGCTGCAACACCACCATTTTGAATGATACCAAAAAGAACCATTCCAATACCGAGAATAACTCCTAAAAGAGATGCTATATCCACTTATTTATACCTTCCATCGTTTTAATATTCTTAATTAGTCCTTAAGACTCTCTTTACTAATTTTACTAAATTTTTCGTCGATTGTCTATGTACAATTACTAATTTTCGACACAAAAAAGAAAATTGGAGAACGAAACCAACCGTTCCCCAATTTAAATCCTTATTTATAACTATCTTTTTAGATTGATAAGTTCCTCGAGCAAAGTATCAGATGTAGTTATTACTCTTGAATTTGCCTGAAAACCACGCTGTGTCACTATCATATCAGTAAACTGTGACGACAGATCCACATTTGACATTTCAAGCTCACCAGACGCAATAGAACCTCCATCACCTGATACCTCAACGCCTATGCCATCAAATTCACCGGAGTTTAAGGTTGTCTGATAACAGTTATCTCCAACTTTTTCAAGACCAGAGGCATTTGAAAACTGTGCAACAGATATCTGACAAAGTAAAACCGTATTTCCATTGTCGTATGAACCATAAATTTTTCCATCAGAGTCAACTGTAATACCTGTAAGCGCGCCAAGGGCCTTACCTTTTCCATCACCGCTCTGGTCACCGTTCATGCCGCCTATGGTTGATGTTCCATTGTTGTTGTAGTTCATTGATTTTGAAAAATCAATTTCAATATTGCTGAAATTACTTCCATTTATGGATGCACTCTGTGTATTTAGAACTGAGAGATTAAGATTGATGGTATTTCCAGCTTCTGATGTAGTGCTTGATATAGATGTAAAAGTACCTTCACTCTGATCGTAAACAAGCGATGCATCCTCGAATATACTCTGTAAGTTTACTGGCTGTCCGTTGTATGAATAGAGCGTATTTCCGTCAGCATCAGTTGTTGTGATAAAATTACCATCATTGTCAACATCAAATATTGATGCGCCTGTAGAATTGATAACATCGGTAAGTTTTACATCATATGTGCCATCAACATCAGTTTTTTTGATTGAAAATTTAGCTGTATAATTGTAACCCAGGTCATCAAAGAGTCCTATGGTTATAACTCGCCCCGTATCTGCTGCCTGTGTATCGTTTTTATCAAGAACACCTGATACATATGCCTTTGTTGTAGCCTCCGGTGCAGATGTCTTGGTTGAAGCTGACATAACCTGTAAAGATGATACAGTATCTTTTATGATATTTCCACCATTGCCAACCTGCCATCCCTGAAGG
This sequence comes from bacterium, assembly GCA_963641405.1. GTDB lineage: Bacteria > Bacillota > Clostridia > Lachnospirales > Lachnospiraceae > Roseburia. The sequence continues at coordinate 3,001 of CAVICC010000021.1, forward strand.
GTATAGCCTGTGGAACTCATACAAAGATATCCATTTCCGTCCACATAGAAATCTCCGGCACGGGTAAAAAATCGGTTAACGCCATCACTTACCACAAAAAAGTTTGTAGAATTTTTGTCATTTAGACGCAAATCAAAAGGGTTTCCAGTTGTCTCAGCTGATCCGGCACTTGTAATACTTACACTTGTAGCACCTGTTGTAACACCAAGACCTATCTGCTTTGCATTTTTTCCACCCGTACCACTTGCACCATTTCCGGCAGATGCAGAAGCGGTTGTCTGGTACATTATCTCACTGAATCTCACTGAAGATGACTTGAAAGCCTCTGTGTTAACATTTGCGATGTTATTACCTATAACATCCATTTTTGTCTGATGTGTCTTAAGTCCTGACACAGCAGAGTAAAGTGATCTCATCATAGTTGTTTGTCCTCCTAAACTATGGATGGACGGTAAAAAGGATTCCTTCTGTCGTTCCAGAATCCATTGCCTCCTTAAAAGGGCCAGCTACATTATTACCGCTCCATCGATATTTGTAAATACATTTGAATTTGTTTCCGCCTGATCCATTGCTGTAACAACTGTTCTATTTGGGATATTGACGATAAATGCAAGATTATCGACTAGTACAAGCGATTCATTTACCCCTTTGTCTTCTGCTGCAGATACTCCTTTTTCAAGTCTTTGACTTTGATCTTCCGACAGATTTATGTTTCTTTGGTCAAGGCGCGCTGATGCGTGTTTTGAAAACCTTAATCCGGCCTGCTGTTTTTGTTTTAAGACTTCCTCAAATGATAAACCGTCGTTAGAACTTTTCTTTGGTTTGTTATTGATAAGATATTTGTCAGTGAGCTGTTCGATAGATGAAAATTGATTGACTATATTATTCATGCGTCACCTCCACCTTAAACATTTTTTGTATTTACACCGTCTTTAGTTTCCTGTTCAACCAGTTCTCTCATTTTATCCTCATAAGACTGAAGTTTGCTGTAATCTGAAGAACTTATAAACTGCTTTTCATAATCTGTCAGTCCATCATATAATTTTCTGATAGTATCAAGGTCTGTCTTTGAGTTGGTTGTAAGGTTATCAAGCTTTGGCAGATTAGAAATAAGTGATGAAAATGTGTTTGCATTTACAATAGCATCGTAGTATTCGTCGGTTGAAACAGAATATATACTAGAGTAATCGTACGTTTTCTCATTGATAGAAAGCTGTATTTTTCCATCTTTATATGTCACAAAGTCAACTTTTCCACTTGAATATCCTGTATCACTGGTTGTATCAGTAACAACTACTTCCTTTCCGACAAGTGACATAGCTGCATTTTTCTGAGTCTCATCATAAGATGACGACAGTGATTCTTTCATGGCAAGTGATGCTTCAAGTTGTGAAAACGTTGCCATCTGCGCAACATAATCAGTATTGCTTGTTGGCTCAAGCGGATCCTGATATTGCATTTCCGCACACAAAAGCTGTAAAAAATCATCATAACCTAAATCGGTTCCAGATGTAGTTGAACTTGTAACCCGATTCTGTGAAGCTATGGTATAATTTGAATCAAGTTTACCGTTTGTTACGGTCGCTGTAACTGCCATATATACTCCTTTCTCCTGTAAATATATGCATCGTTATGCTGTAAAATCTACAGAGTTTCCATTATCTTTCATTATGCGCTGTGCAAGGCTTTCTTCTGTAGGTATATCAATGCTAGCCAATGAACCATTTGTGCCCAATGCACTCTTAGATGATATAAGATTTTGCTCGTTTTGTCTTTGATCGTCACTTGTGGCATTTTGCTCAAGATTTTGCTCGAATTCATGTGATGCAACAGTAACTTCCACTTCATTTACTCTGATGCCAGAATTATTTAATGCTTCTTTAAGCTCGACCATCTGGGTACTCAGTGCTTCTCTTACGGCTTCATTTGATACTGCAATCCTTGCTGTTATCTCACTATTTCGTTCGGTAACATTAATATAAATCTTTCCAAGATTTTCTGGGTTGAGTTGCATCTGAATTGTGGAATCTTCTGCGGTAGCACCGGATATGCTAATCCTTTCGGCAATCTGTCTTATGATATCCATAGTATCTATCTTTACGTTAGATATCTCTGTTTTTGGCAAAGTATCAATTACTTCAGTAAATGACATTTCATTAGATGTAGCATGTAGGATATTTGTCGGCTCATTGTCAGATTGCTTTAATATATCCGTAGAATTACCTTTAGAATCATTTCCTGTAAAATCATCTTGTGAAAGATTACTTTTTTCCTGATTGTCAATAGCCTTTGCGGTATTATCTTCTGGTAAGATATCTGATATTTCAACTTCAAAAGTTTTATCAGATGAAGCCACTTCTTCATTAACAGTTTGTTGTGCTATCATATCATCTGATGTGATATTAGCTAAAATATCTGATGTTTCCGTGGTATCTACCGTTTCCATCTCTGAAAGTATCTGAAGCTTTTCACTGTAATCAGACGATACAAGTGACAGATCGTTTAGGACATTTGTAAAATCTGAATTTAATATTACTTCCTGCACGTTATCTGTACCGTTAACAGTGGCATAAAATATAGCCAGATTGTCAGGTTGCAACAAATCTATTGCTGTAATACCTAACATCTGCACAATATCCGAAAACTGTTCATCTGTGATGTCAAGATCTTTTGTGACCGTTTTGGTTATCGCATCAGTGATATCATTTTTGATATCTTTAATATCGCTATCCCTAGGTTTTGTGGAATCTGCCTGTTTTATTGTGCGTGTCACTGTATTAGAATCCAGTGTGTATGCATTTTTGTTCTTTAAAGTCTGATTCGTACCACTCCTGTCAGAAGAAGCACTGATATCAAGTAGATTCTTAAAAGCAACACCAGATCCATCAGCTTTAGCAGACGAATATGAACTAGCATTTATTGCATTGACTGTTGACACAGGAGCAATTGCTGATAAATTAGTGCTCGCCATTTTCTCCTCCTTTCTTTGTTTAATTAATTTAGTTTTGCGAAGGATTCATTATTTTTGTAACCTTCGCTGCAGTGTCTGAATTCATTTTGCCAAGTATATCACCACGTGACTGGGCATCCATGGCATTTAGAATTTTGGCTACAAGCTGGAGATTATCAGTCATGCTGTCAAAAATTGCTGCCGCCTCTTTTGGCTTCATTTTTGCATACGTGTCAGCATAATCCTTGATCTGATCATCCTCCTGTAACTGTTCACACACCTGTTTATATAAAACTTCTGCGTTAGCAGCATCGATGCTTTCGTAGTAAGTCTTATATTCATTTATATCGGGCGCATTGTCAGAAAAGACAACCTCCTCATAGAATTTTTCTTTTACTTCTTCAAACTCAGCCTGCTCTTCTTTGTAGGAGCTTAGATCTGCTATCTGTGAATTTAAATCATCTATTGTCTGTAAATCCTGCTCTGCCTGGATGTTTGCCGTATCAAGCTCCACCTCAAGCTCTTTAATACGCGCTACGGCATCATCAAGATTGTTATATCCTGATGATTCAGTGCTTTCTGTAGATGTACCATCTACTGTATCCGGCAGGATTTTATTTAGTACGGGTACATTCTTAATAGCTGGTGCAAGAACGGAAGAGCCAAAACCTCCGACATCTGATTTTATGAGTATTGCAAAAATTCCAAGCCATACAACAATGATAAGGATAGTTGCAAGCGCCATGATCAGTTTACTTGAAGCAGTTTCGGTTTCTACGGATTCCTGACTATTTTCCTGTTGTTTATTTGCTTTCTTTTCTTTTTTCTTTTCGCGTCTGGATTTTTTCTTTTCTTCTTTTGAATCGTCAATCTCGTTTATATCAGCCATTTTGCCTCCAGGTATTAAGAATTATAATTATAACTGACAAGCTCATCAATCTCTTTTGATTCGCTGTCCTTTTCTTCTTTCTGAAATTCTTCAAACGTCTTTTCTTTAAGTTTTTCGTGAGTTTTTCTGTCTTTCATAAGTTCGTTTAAAGACATTCTTTTTTGTTCTAACTCATCCTCTGCTTTTTTTACATTGGCCAGTTGTGTCCGGATAATTGATTTTATGGAACCTATGTCATTCTTGCAGTTATTTATGTTTCTGATATCGAGATCACCAGACAGAGAATTTTTTAATATTTCCTCGTACCTAAGGCGTTTTAGAACAAGCTCTTGCAACTTATCCTGCTCAAGCTGGTACTTTGCATTAGCCTCTGCAAACTCATTTTTTGCCTGATTTTCAAGCTTTATCTTGATATCAAGTATATTCTGCATACTATATTTAAATTTTGCCATTTTTACTCAAATACCTTCTCCAAAAGTAAAAGTTCTTCATCAAAACTGAATTTTTCATCGGTTCCCTGACATAGGAATGTGTTTACAGCACCAATTTTTTGTATGGCATAATCTATCTGTGGATTTGAGCCATTTTTGTATGCGCCGATATTTATAAGATCTTCAGCCTCGTTGTAGGTGGCAAGTATATTTTTTAGTCTGCCTGCCAATTCTTTATGCTCTTTTGTCGCTATCGCACTCATTACACGGGATATGCTCTGAAGCACGTCGATAGCAGGATAATGATTTTTGTACCCAAGTTTACGATCAAGCATTATATGTCCATCAAGAATGGACCTTGCAGTATCTGTAATTGGTTCGTTAAAATCATCCCCATCTACTAATACTGTATATAGTCCTGTTATAGATCCGACATCGGCCCGGCCTGCTCGCTCTAGAAGTTTTGGCATCTCAGAATATACACTAGGTGGATATCCCCTTGTAACAGGAGGTTCACCTGATGCAAGCCCTATCTCTCGCTGTGCCATAGAAAAACGTGTAAGCGAATCCATCATAAGAAGTACGTCGCGTCCCTGATCCCTGAAATATTCTGCAATACTTGTGGCCGTCTTTGCCGCCTTATTTCTGATGAGAGCTGGCTTGTCAGACGTAGCCACGACAACTACAGATCTTGCCATTCCCTCAGGTCCGAGATCTCGTTCGATAAATTCTCTTACTTCTCGTCCACGTTCGCCGATAAGGGCAATAACGTTTATATCTGCTTTTGTATTTCTGGCAAACATACCTAGCAGCGTACTCTTTCCCACACCAGAACCAGCAAAAATACCGATTCGCTGTCCCTTGCCTACAGTGACAAGTCCATCAACTGCCTTTACGCCTAGTGGAAGAACATCACTTATGATCTCTCTCGACATAGGATCAGGTGGTGGTGCTTCTATAGGGTAAGCAGTATCTAGATGTATATCTATATCAGCATTTGTGTCATCTGTAATCCTTCCAATACCGTCTACAGTATGGCCTAAAAGCTCATCTCCTACTAATACAGCAAGAGGATGTCCGGTATTTTCCACGATACATCCAATCCCTACGCCTTCCACGTTATCAAAAGGCATAAGGATAAGATTCGAATCCTTAAATCCTACAACCTCTGCCATGACATAATCTACTCTATCCTTGCCAAGATAAATTTTGCACAGATCATTAAGTCGTGCTTTGGGTCCTATCGATTCGATCGTAAGACCAACAACCTTGACTACTTTTCCAAAACATTTGTAATATTCACGATTTAAAAGTTGTAAATATTTTTCTGCTTCCTTTAACAAAAAATAAATCCTTTCCGCGCCGCATTAGCTGCATAAAGATTTTATATCGTTTACCAGATTATTAAGCTCCATATCTACGCCGCAGTCAAATACCCCAAAACTGGTCTCTATCTGGCATCCACTTGAGTCGAGATTTGCATCGTTTACGACCTCGATATCTATATCATTGCCAATTCGCTCACGTATCTCATCTATATGTGAGATCATAAATTTGTAATTGGAATGAGCAACATGAATTCTAAAATCTCTGCCCACCTCGATATTTGAAATGGTATTCTTGACAAGATGCAAAAGAATATCTTTTTTTTCATCAAACTGTATATGAAATACTTTGTCGAACACCAAAATGATGGCATCTATAAGGTCCGATTCTAAAGCTTGCGTATATTCTAAGTACTCTTTTTCAAGGGCAGCTTTACGCTTGTTATATTGATTGTCAAGACTTTCTCTTCGTCCTTTAAATTCTGCTTCTTTTTGGGCAAGACCATCCTCGTATCCTTTTGTCTTATTGTCGGCATATAAGATCTGAGCACGCTGCTTGGCTTCATCTAAAAGCCTGTCAGCCTGTACTCTGGCATCTTTTATTATCTCTTCTGCTTTATGTTGTGCCTCCAAAAGCAGCTTTTCTTTTTCTGTTTCAACATCAATCTGCGAAATGATGTCTGCGTCCATTCCTTCGTCAAATTCCTCGAAAGTTTCTACAGAAGGTTCCTCTTTAGGTACAGTATTAAACGCTTCAAATACAAGTTTTTTTATACTGGAATTATTGTTTATAACACGAACTTCTTTGTTTTCATTTGTAACACTGTACTGTTTTAAAATATTAGACAACTATATCGTCACCTCCACCTCTGGAAATAACGATTTCAGCAGAATCTTCAAGTCTTCTGATAATACCGACTATCTTCTGCTGTGCTTCCTCAACATCTTTCATACGAACAGGTCCCATGAAATCCATATCCTCTTTGATCATAGCAGCAAGACGCTTTGAAAGATTTCTGAATATGACATTTTGCACTTCTTCTGTAGAGCTCTTAAGTGCAAGCTCAAGATCAGCATTTTCAACATCGCGAAGTACTCTCTGAATAGATCTGTCATCAAGCAACAATATATCTTCGAATACAAACATCTTCTTTCTGATTTCGTCTGCAAGTTCAGGCTCTTCGATCTCGAGGGATTCCATGATACGCTTTTCAGTAGCACGGTCTACACTGTTTAATATGTTTACAATTGAATCTATGCCACCGACAATTGTATAATCCTGATTTACTAAAGAAGAAAGCTTTCGCTCGAGCACACGCTCTACCTCTTTGATAACATCCGGAGATGTTCTGTCCATCTGAGCAATTCTTCTTGCTACATCGGCCTGCTTTTCAGGTGGTAATGCGCCTAGGATCATAGCCGCCTGAGCTGAAGATAAATACGAAAGGATCATAGCAATCGTCTGTGGATGCTCATCCTGAATAAAGTTTAGAAGCTGCGAAGGCTCGGTCTTTCTTACAAATTCAAAAGGACGAACCTGTAGTGAAGCTGTAAGTTTAGCGATGACACCTTGCGCTTTTTCCTCTCCAAGCGCTTTTTCGAGAAGTTCCTTCGCATAGCCTATACCGCCCTCAGCAATGTATTGCTGTGCAAGACATACCTGATAGAATTCTTCTAAAACATCTTCTTTATCCTGTGGAGATACACTTCTTGTATTTGCAATCTCAAGTGTAAGTCCCTCTATCTCATCTTCTTTTAAGTGTTGAAATATGCTAGAAGCTTTTTCCGGTCCTAACGTAATAAGTAAAATAGCAGCTTTTTGTAAACCACTGTAATTATTATCACTCATAAAATACTACTCCCAATCCTCATTGAGCCAGTTGCGAAGCAATAGCGCAGCTGCCTCAGGATTTTCATCAACGAATTTTTCTATAAGAATACGTGTGTCAGATTTTTCAGCATATCCGATATCTTCCAATGGCTCATTGTTTTCCATAGTCTGATCGAGAAGAGAATCAACCGAGAGTTCTTCTTCAGCAGGCTCTTCTTCATTGGATCTGGTACTCTTAAATACAACAAAGCCAAGTAAAGCAAAAATAAGAACAGTTATCGCTATCTGAAGAATATCATTCCATGAACGGGAAGAAGTAGTCTTGTCCACAAACTCTGGCTGTTCATATATCAAAAAGGACACTTCGGATATACCTGTTGCATTCTGCACAGATGTAATGAGATCCTGATCCACATCTGTCACTTTAACTGGGTCTGCATTGTCGGCCTTATACTGTTCCCAAGTAGTATCATCAAGCGTACCATTTTCTTCAAGCGTGCTCTCGTCATATACCTTATAGCGTGTAGCTACAACGGTAATAGATGATGAATCATAATTTATATTACCACCGTTACTTTTGCTTGTTGTTATTTTTTCGTCATTTAAGTAATTGCGATCTGTATCAGTAATTGATGATTCAGAGGCTGTACCATCCTGAGTAGTGTAAGTAGTATCGTCATTATTTGAGTCAGTTCCGGGTACTGCTGCTTGTCCGTTTGTTGCGTCAGATTGATAATTTGACTCCGAATCCAAAAGGCCGGTGTCACTTTGTCCATCTGGAAGCGTATAATTTTTTTGAGCAGTTTCTGTCTGGCTAAAGTCTATATCCAGATTCATACCTACTTCTATATTCGAAAAAATATTTGAGCTCTCAAGAGTCTTTTTTACTTCCGACTTAACCTGTTCCTCGAGCTTTTGTCTGTAGGAAAGCTGTGAAGAAACTATACCGGAAGTCGAATTGGCATCGCCACCGGAATAAAGAACATTAGCCTTTTTATCAATGATGGTAATACCGTCTGTTGTATCGTTACCAAGAGCAGTGGCAACAAGTTTTGCTATAGCATAAGCCTGATCATCAGATATGGAATCATTGAGCCCGAGTGTAACTGCAGCTGTAGCTTCCTCATCGGATGAAAGAATTGTTCCATCATCATCCGGCATTGTTATATCCACACTGGCTTCATCGACATATGACTGTTTTTCAAGATGATCTTTAAGCTTTTCTTCAAGATAAACCTGATATTTTTTCTGTTTATCTGCTTCTGTTGTAGAAAAGCCGCCACTTGTGACATTATCAATAGAATATGCCTGTGCAGGTATGTCATTATCACCAAGTGCCATTATGGCATTTACCTCGTCAGACTGTTTTACATAGAATATAAGATCTTTCTGCACTTCATAGCTTATACTATTGTCATCAAGTACTCCTTTTATGATAGAGGCCTCTGAGGCACTTGAAGCCTCGACAAGCTCTACCATTGTAGGCCGTGAAATAACTACACCGAGTATCACAAGTGCCACAATGACAACTGCTGCAATGCTTATCAGCAGTGAACGCTGCTTTGTATTAAATTTTTTCCACCATGCTGCTATCTTTTCAAGGATAGCTTTCAAACGTTCAGGCATTATATGTTACTCCTTAGATCGACATTTGCATAAGCTCTTTGTATGCATCAATTATTTTGTCTCTTACTGCAACTGTATATTGTAAAGCGACAGATGCCTTTGATTCTGCAACAAGCAGATCATGTGTATTGTCAGATTCACCGAGTGCGAACTGCACCTCAGCCTGTTCCGCCAGGTTTTGCAGACTGTTTGTTTCACCTACACTATTCATGGCAGCCGAAAGCACATCTGAAAATGAATCAGTGTTTTTAGTTTTTGTGAGTGATGTATTGTTAAAAACCGAATCCATACCGTCACTTGATATGGCATTAATATTTGAAATATCCATCTAAATGTCTCCCTTTGATCATTTACCTATCTGAAGTCCTTTCTCAGCCATCGATTTGCTGGCTTCAAAAGCAGTTGCATTGGCTTCGTATGCTCTTGTAGCATCTATAAGATTGGTCATTTCCGTAACAGTATTGACATTTGGATATGAAACATATCCGTCCTCATCTGCATCAGGATTTGATGGATCATATTCTTTTGTAAAATCAGTAGTATAATCAGATGTAACACTGCTTACTTTTACACCATTTCCAACTGCCACCTTTTTTGACGCTGAATATACCTCTGAAAAAGGTGTAACATTTTTTTCAGAAAATGTAACTATCTTTCTACGATAAGGATTACCAGAGGCAGTAGATGTTGTATTAACATTCGCAATATTTTGTGCGATTATATCAGTTCGAAATCTCTCTGCAGTCATTCCTGATGCACTTATATTAAAAGACTGGAATAAACCCATAATTATCTTACCTCCCAATTAGCTGATAACGCTTTTTATTCGATCAAATTGTGAACTGATACTGCTTGTAAGTCCCTCATATCTGATTTGTTCTGAGGCAAGCTCAACATTTTCCGTATCTATATCCACGTTATTTCCATCCTCCCTGTATGAATAATTTGACGAATCGGTATATACAGTAGGATTTAACTTTGACATATCAAGTTCGCTGACTTTTGAATCGAGTGATCTGTGCTTGCATTTACCAAGTTCTTCCGTTAGTACTCCTTCAAAGTTAAGATCCTTTCTCTTATATCCCGGAGTATCTACATTTGCGATATTATTCGCGATCACAGACTCTCTCTTCCAACTTGAGTCAGCTGCTTTTGTCAGTAAATTTATATAATCAAAAGATGTTGAATTTATCATTTGCACCTCCACATACAGTACACAAGTACCCTATCATATTTATTATAGAGTAAATTCAATAAAATACAAGGGATTTTTAGCAATTTTCACATGATATTGTACTAATATATCGAATAATGTACTAGATATATACAAAAAGAGACCCATGCACATATAACATAAGTCCCTTTATCCAAAATCAAATATGTGGTTATGAGTTTTTACACCGGATTTTGTCAAGCTCGTCAAATACGACATCGTTTACGACTTTTATATAGGTGCCCTTCATTCCAGAAGAACGTGATTCGATAACACCGGCACTTTCGAATTTGCGAAGTGCATTGACTATCACAGATCTTGTAATGCCAACTCTGTCAGCAATTCGGCTTGCTACCAAAATGCCTTCGTTTCCGTCAAGCTCATCAAATATATGAAGTATGGCCTCAAGCTCTGAATATGAAAGTGTACTTATAGCTGAACGGACGATAGCCACTTTCCGTTCTTCCTCTGCATTCTCCTCATTGACTGATCTCATCATCTCAAGACCTACCACTGTAGTACCATATTCAGTAAGGATTATATCATCGATATCATATTCTCTGTCACTTCTGTATTCAAAAAGTGTTCCAAGCCTCTCACCTGCAATATCAATAGGTGTAATGATTGCCTTGTACATTTTTGTATCCTCGCCAAAACCGAGTGTTTCAAGGTTTACATTTTCCTTTGTGGAGAGAATGCTAAGAAGCCTTTCGTTTAGATCCGGATCTATATATCCGCCTACTTCATCAACAACAAGCTCATGTAACTCATCGACTCCTTTGCATACGCTCGAACCAAGCACTTTACCCTTTTTACTTATCACGAGGATATCCGAATCAAGTATGCCTGTCAGAACCTGACATATGTCATTGAAAACAACTTTTGAAGAGCTGTTATTGTGTAAAAGCTTATTTATCTTGCGTGTTTTATCTAGTAATTGTACTCCCATTAATTGTTATTCCTCCTTATCAGGCTTTTTATCGGTTACATATCCGCACTGTTCATTGGCACAGGCAATTTTATTTCCTTTGATCACCATGTAGCTTCCACAGCGTGGGCATTTTTCCTCGACAGGTCTGCCCCAACTCATAAAATCACATTCAGGATTGTCTATACATCCGTAATATTTTCTACCCTTGCGAGTCTTTTTAAGCACGATATCCTTACCACATTTAGGACATTCCACTCCGATTTTCTCCAGATATGGCATTGTATATCTGCACTCAGGAAATCCCGGGCATGCAAGGAATTTACCGTGAGGACCATATTTAACAACCATGTTTCTTCCGCATTCAGGACAGATTTCATCGGTGACTTCATCCTCTATTGTTACTTTCTCAAGCTCTTTTTCAGCTTTGTCTATAGCTTCTTTTAGATCTGGATAAAAATTCTCCACTACTGTCTTCCAGTTTACTGTGCCTTCAGCCACTCCATCAAGAAGAGCCTCCATATTTGCGGTAAAATTCTCATCTACTATTGTAGGGAAAGATTCTTTCATAATGGCATTAACCACTTCGCCAATCTCTGTCACATAAAGATTTTTATTTTCTTTTGTGATATATCTTCTCGCAAGTATTGTCGAAATAGTAGGTGAATAAGTACTTGGACGTCCTATTCCAAGTTCCTCGAGAGTTTTTACAAGGGAGGCCTCGGTATAATGCGCAGGCGGCTGTGTAAAATGCTGCTTTGGCTCAAACTCTTTTACTGAAAGCTTTGATGTTTCATCAAGTGGATTTTTAAGTATTACCTGCTTTTCCTTTTTGGCATCATCTGCCTCTGTGTATGCAAGCTCAAAACCATCAAAAATAAGTCGTGATGTAGCAAAATTAAATATGTAATCTCCTATCGAGATCTTTACTGTTGTAGTTTCGTACACTGATTTTGCCATTCTGCTGGCAGCAAACCTCTTCCAAATAAGCTGATAAAGTCTAAACTGATCTCTTGACAGTGATTCTTTTATCTCAGAAGGGAGTCTGTTTATATCAGTAGGTCGTATCGCCTCATGGGCATCCTGTATTTTCTTGCCGTCTTTTTTTGCAGTACCTCCCTCTGACAAGTATTTATCTCCATAATTTGTTGAAATAAAATCTCTTGCCATCGCATCAGCTTCATCTGATATACGGACCGAGTCAGTACGCAGATAAGTGATGATACCGACAGTGCCCTGTCCTTTTATATCAACACCCTCGTAAAGTTGCTGCGCTATACGCATAGTCTTCGAGATTGGAAAATTAAGTGCCTTTGAAGCTTCCTGCTGTAAAGTACTAGTTGTAAATGGCAGTGGTGCTTTATTACTTCTTTGTCCTTTTTTAATACTTACTACTTTGCAGTCTTTACCATTTAACCCGGCAAGCACATTATCCATCTCGTCCTTTGATGAAATGGTTATCTTGTTATCACCCTTGCTGTAAAGCTTTGCAGTTATAGGCTTTTTCTCGCCCTCTACATCAACAAGTGCATCTAGGCTCCAGTATTCTTCCGGGATAAATGCATTGATCTCATCCTCCCTGTCACAGATGATGCGAAGCGCAACCGATTGTACACGGCCTGCACTTAGGCCTCTTTTTACTTTTGCCCAAAGAAGAGGACTTATCTTATAGCCTACGATTCGATCAAGTACTCGCCTTGCCTGCTGTGCATCTACGAGATCCATATCTATCTTTCTTGGATGCTTGAGCGATTCCTTAACTGCATTTTTAGTGATCTCATTGAAACTGATCCTGCTGACATCCTTGCCTTCAAGCTTTAATGCATAATACAAATGCCATGAAATAGCTTCTCCCTCACGGTCGGGATCGGTTGCGAGATATATTTTTTCCGCTTTTTTAGCTTCTTTACGAAGCTTTGCAAGTATTTCTCCTTTTCCTCGAATAGTGATATATTTAGGTTCAAAATCACCATCCACGTCTATTCCAAGCTGGCTCTTAGGCAGATCACGTACATGACCATTTGATGCCATTACCTCATAATTTTTCCCGAGGAATTTCTTTATTGTCTTTACTTTAGCCGGTGACTCCACGATAACCAGATATTTAGCCATTATAATCTCCTTTTACTCCGAAGCAATATAAGTAGTTACTGCCAGGACTAGTACGATAAACAGTAACACTCTACAAAGTCTTTATATAATAATTCGAAATCGTCTCTTTTGCAAATCCTTTTTGTATAAGTCTGCTTAAAATTTCAAAAAGCTCCGTTAATTCATATGGTACTTTTTCAGATAATGTTCCTATATTTAGAGGACAAAAATCGAGTAAACTATACACCAATGCTTCTTTTTTATCAAGTAGATTTTTTCTAAAATCTATCTGGGTACACTCTGTAAGCCTTGTCATTGTAATGTCTGCGACGAATTCATCAATATCATAAATTATGCCTGCCCCCTGCTTTATAAGCCGGTTGCAGCCTAAACTCAAAGAATCTGTAATGCGTCCTGGAATGGCATAAACATCCTTTCCCTGATCCATTGCATAATCTCCTGTAATAAGCGACCCACTTTTACTTTTTGCTTCCACAATGACTACGATATCAGATAGACCTGATATAATTCTGTTTCGAAGCGGAAAAAACAAAGGTTTCGGCTGTGTACCGGGTACATTTTCAGATATTATTCCACCAGTCAGTTTGATTTTATCGTATAAAAATCTGTTTTCTTTTGGATAACAGACATCTACACCTGATCCAAGTACTGCATATGTGATTCCCGAAGCTTCAACACAACCAAGATGCGCATCCCTGTCTATGCCGCGCGCCATGCCACTTATAACCTGTATTTTTGCTTTTGCCAGAGCATAAGAGAGCTTTTTTGTTATCTCACAGCCATATGCACTTCTTCCTCTTGCACCTACTATTGCTATGGATTTAGTGCTCTCGTCAGGCAACTTTCCTATGTAAAATAAGGCATATGGAGGATTGTTTATATTAAGAAGCCTGTTGGGATATCCTTTATCTTCAATTGTGATAAAATTTATGTCTTTCTGTAAAAATGATGTCCATTCGTTTTCAATATCAAAAGTATTTTTAGATATAGTAAGAGCATCCTTATCAGACTCTGAAAATATAGAGAGTTTATCATACAAAGAAGACTTCATATAATAAAGCTCCTCAGCTTTAATATTACAATCTAGGAGCATTTTCTTTTTTGCATTACTTATCTGAGGAAGATTTGCCATCCAGTATTTGTATTTCAACCGCACGCACCTCCCCAGAATTTCTCATTTATACTCCTGTAGCATATTGCCTCATTGAGATGTTTTACCTTAACACTGTCTGAGCCTTCCATGTCGGCGATTGTGCGGGATACTTTAAGTATTTTGTGATATGTTCTGGCGGTCAGATCAAGCTTATCATACATATTCTCCATATAGCTTTTCTCTCGTGTACCAAGGCCACAATATTTTTCGAGTTTGTCGTTTTTCATCTTTGAATTATATGAGAATGGTTCGTTTTTATACCGTTCTGATTGAATTTCATGACATTTTATGACCCGTTTTCTTATATCTTCTGACGATTCGTTATGACGGGAGGCTGTGATTTCATCAAAACGCAAAGGACTAGCTTCCACGCATATATCGATTCTATCGATTATAGGTTGTGATACTCTGCCGAAATATCTTTGTAAAGACGGTTCGCTGCACCGGCATTTTTGCATGTCGGGATAGTAACCACAGTTGCAGGGGTTCATCGCCCCAAGTAACAGAAAATTCGCTGGAAATATGACATTTCTTCCACCGCGTGAAAGTCGTATGCTGTGATCCTCAAGAGGTGCGCGCAGCAGGTCAAGTATCCCACCCTTAAATTCTGCAAGCTCATCTAGAAAAAGTACGCCATTATGGGCTAGTGATATCTCACCTGGATTTAAAGCTGTGCCTCCGCCAATAAGAGCTGCCTGAGTTATTGAATAGTGAGGATTTCTGAATGGTCTGCTGTTTTTTAGGGCATTGTCATTGTCTAAAAGTCCACATACACTATAAATCTTTGAAAGCTCTAACTTTTCTTCCTCTGTAAGCGGTGGAAGGATGGATGGCATGCGCTCTGCAACCATTGTTTTTCCAGCTCCGGGAGGTCCGACAAGCAGCATATTGTGCATACCACATGCCGCCACCTCGCAGGCTCTTTTTATAAACTGTTGTCCGTTTACATCTTTAAAATCCGGATATTTTTGTGCTTCGCATATTATATCAGTTTTAGACCTTGTTTCGTCGGAAGAGGTTCTATCAGTTTTTGTATCTGTTTTTGTATTTGTTATAATATCCAAGAGATGTTTTACTCCACGAATATTTGCTCCACAGACAAGTCTTGCTTCGTTTTGATTTGCACAAGGAACTATAAAATCTTTTATTCCTTTTGCATATTCATCAAATACAATAGGCAGTATGCCACTAACCGGTAGCACCTTCCCGTTTAGATTTAGTTCTCCTACAAGGGTGGTATTTGTAATACTGTCATCTTCTATCACACCTGTTGCTTTAAGTAATGCCACTGCTATTGGCAGATCAAAGCCGGTTCCAGCTTTTCTTATATTAGCCGGTGATAAGTTTATTGTTATCCTTTTGGCAGGAAGTGTTATACCGCAGTTGTGAAGGGCAGTTTTTACCCTTTCTTTTGCTTCACGCACTTCAGGGGTGAGGTTTCCAACGATATCAAACATGGGCATGCCTGTAGATATGTCCACCTCTACCTGGACAGGAATCGCATTGATTCCGTCTAAAACAGCAGTTCTTACTGTACTGTACATATATTCTCCTGTTCCAATTGGGATAATGCATAGATAAATGCATAAAAGACATGGCATTATGATAACATATTCTGAATTTTTGTAAACAGATATTCCAGATTTTTTCACCTTTTTTTAGAGTTTTTTCTATGCATAAAACGTCAGTCTTATCTTTTGCAATAAAGTCAATAGATATGTTATAATCTTTGACATGGAAAGAACAATTGACTATATAGTGTCATATCATGACACGGGAAAGACTATCGAAAAATTCTTAAAAGAGCATTCAATAACCCATCAGGTGATGGTTAATCTCAAGAAAACAACTAATGGCATACTAAGAAACGGTATATGGGCATATACAAACGAAAAAATTAACGAAGGCGACAGAATATCCATCCACATAGTTGAAAACAACAATTCAGCCAATATAGAGCCCATAGACCTTCCTTTGGACATCATATACGAGGATGAAGACATCATTGTGATAAATAAACCTGCAAATATGCCAATACATCCATCGATGGGAAACCACGACAATACACTTGCAAATGCACTCATGTACTATTTCAACTCACAGGGAAAGTCCTTTGTATTTAGATGCATAAATCGTCTGGATCGGGATACTACAGGTCTTACTATAGTTGCAAAGCATGCCCTTTCAAGTGGAATATTAGGAGCTGCTGTTTCAACACGCGATATACACAGAACATACTTTGCCATTTGCTGCGGTAAAACGCCTATCGCAGGGCGCATAAATGCGCCTATCGCAAGAAAAGATGATTCAACGATCGCTAGATGCGTAGATTTTGAAAAAGGCGAATATGCAGTTACAGACTTTAAGCGCATTTTATACAATGAGGACAAAAATCTCTCCTTAGTACAGCTTAACCTTTTGACCGGGCGTACACATCAGATACGTGTGCATATGAAATATATCGGTTATCCACTGATAGGAGACTTTTTATATAATCCTGATTATACTTATATAGCAAGGCAGGCACTCCATTCAGGCAGACTTGAATTTATACATCCCGTTACTGGGGAAAAAATGAACTTCATATCTGATCTTCCATCAGATATGAAGTCCCTTTTTAAGTTCGTTTAGTATTGCTTTTTCATAAGGCACTCTGCCTTTTAATACCTGTTTTTTGATATATGAATAGGTATATTTTTCACCTTTTACCGACAGCATATCTAAAAGATATTCTAAAAGTGCCTTTGTATCTTCGTGTATCATGTAGTGATCAACACTTTTTTTATAATATATAAGGGCACTTTCGTCGGTATATTTTTCTTTTTGATAATTTTTTGAGGCACTTACTCTGTCAATAAACATTTCACATACATATTTTACAGGCATTTTCATACCTTCCATACAGGAATGTACGCGCTCATCACCAGGTTTAGGAACAGCATAATCTATCCAGTATTCGAGATGATGTTTATTGCGTCCTTTGTGGTGAAGCCATGCAGAAGAATAGCCTTTATCAGCTCTCTCCGCATTGTTTGGACTCATATATCCTTTGTAATATCTACATCCAACCAGAAATTCTGTCGGGCTGTACTTTGACAGATCGTGGAGTAATCCCTGCTTATAAAGGCCTATTTTAAAACACCCCACCAGAACAAGATTTTTGTGATGCGTTATTGTCATAAAGTGTTTTAGTGCGTTCATTATCATTTTCCGACAAGGATACATATAGACTGCGGACTAATATCTGCAAACTGCTGATCAGCACATTCTTCAGGTTCCTTGTGGAAGGATACCTTTAGATTTGTATCAGCTACTGTATACCATTTTTTCCCTTTCTTTAGTTTTGGAAGAGCAAGTTTCTCCCTAGATGAATAAAAATTGTAGGCAATATATATATCATCGCTGTTTTTGTGACAATAATCTCCACAATACATCACACCAACACAAAGTTTATTAGTTTCGCCCTCTCCTATCCATGCATTTTTGCCGTGGTAAGACATATCAGGATGGCCCAAAGCCTTGTAATCACAGAATTTAAAAGGCTGTGCCTCTGAGATGGCAGGATGTTCATCCCTAAAACGGATAAGCTCGGTAAGAAAACGTATATTGGCTCTTTTGGACTTCTCGTTGCTCCAGTTGACCCATCCGGTCGGATTGTCCTGACAGTAAGCATTGTTGTTGCCATTTTGAGAATTACATATCTCATCTCCTGCCATTATCATAGGTACGCCCTGAGCCAGAAAAAGGAGCATCATGGCATTTTTCCATTTCAGAGTCCTAATATCACGGATATATTTCTTTCTTGAAGGACCTTCACAGCCATAATTGTTGCTGAAATTCCATGTTGGTCCATCGAGATTGTTCTCACCGTTGTCCTCGTTATGCCGGTCATTGTACATAAATAAATCGGTAAGTGTAAACCCGTTATTGCTAGATATATAATTGACAAATCCGTTGTTTTCTCCCTGCTTGCGTTGCTGGTTAAGAAGCTGTGTCATGCTGCAGTTTATATGATTTAACATCATTCTTGCAGGATATTGGTATTCCTCTTTATCAATATATAGATTTTGATATTTCTTATTCTCTGGAACAACAGACATATCAAATTCATGATAAAGTATTTTTGTACGGCTAAGCATTGCATCCTGTATTATCGCAGTGACAGGCAGTTTGTTTCCTATAAGTCTAAAACCGTCGACATGAAAATTTAAAACCCAATAGCGCAAGGCATTTATTATAAGATTGTGATCAGTATTGTCCGGAAAATACATCTCCATGATACATTCCATGCCATTCCTGTGTAGCTTTTGTATAAGACGATGGAATTCACCGGAAGCGTCATATGGCTGGCTAGCATAAGATGCTTTAACAGCAAAATAGTTTCCATTTGTATAGCCCCATAAATTTATCTTATTATTCTTAGATGTATCAGCAACCTTTATATTCTTTGAATATTTTGGCTTTGCATATTTTGGAACCGTCTGCTTTGCAGGGATAGTCATTTCCTCAAATTCGTATACAGGCATGAGAAGAAGGCTGGTAAAACCAAGCTTTTTAATGTATGCGACACGATCAGAAATTGCCTCAAACGTACCGGCATGCTTTTTGGATGCAGCAGTATCCATTGAGAAGCCTCTCACATGAAGCTTGTATATTTTCATCCTTTCACGGCCTATCTCAGGGCAAATATCATGTTTCTGGTTAAATTTTGTATCATCTATGCCACAATATACTTCGTATCCGTTGTTTTTCCGGTCTGGATCATTCCATTTTTCACGACCGAAAATCTTTGTAGCATATGGGTCCGTTACCCTCTCGCCATTTATTACATAATAGTATGCATATTTTTGCGGATCAAATCCATAAACACTTGCCGAGCGAAGCGAACCGAGTGAATATTCTGCTGGAATTTCTATATTTTTCTTTGTACCATCAGTCTTATCAACAAGGACAATGCTGCATTCATCCTCTTTTTGAGCCATAAATGTAAATACCGCTGCATTATTTTCGATATATGCACCTGTTTTTAAAAAATTTCCCTCTGTTAATTTGATTTTCATGCAACACCATCCATTCAAAATTGTTAGTCTTTGTTAATTATACTAGTTTTGTCTTTTTTTGTATATAATAATTTGATATAATAAATCGAAGTAACTATTCCAAAATTATGAAATAGAAAAGAGGTAGCATATGACAGAAAAAGCAACACCGGTAACACCGGACGAGATTGACGACATCCGCGTCACATTAGATCTTGATGACGGAAGCGTAGAATGTAAGATACTTACTATATTTGAAGCTGATAAGCAGGATTATATAGCACTTTTGCCATTGGATGAAAAAGGCAATGAGCCTGAAGACGGAGAGGTTTATCTCTATCGATTTTTCGAAGACGAAGAAGGCATGCCAAGAATTGAAAATATCGAATCTGACGATGAGTACGAGGCTGCTGCCGACAGATTCGATGAATTACAGGACGATGAGTTTTTTGATGAACTTTAATCGTTACCTGTATTTGTAATTTCTTTGCTTTCACGTACAAAACGGGAGGTTTGGGTTGTTTTATCGTTGACTGATTTTACCGAATATACAGACAGGTTTGTCTTTGCTCTTGTCATGCCAACATAAAACAGCCTACGCTCCTCCTCTATATCTTTCTCTAAAACAGCCTTTTTATAAGGCATTATTCCCTCATTTGCATCAATTATATATACGTTTTCGAATTCAAGGCCTTTTGAGCTGTGAAGCGTGGCAAGTGTGACAGCATTTGGGTTACTATTCTTGTTTTTAGCAAGCTCTTTCATATTTGCAGTATAGCTTTCAATATGTTCATACCACTCCTCGAATGTAGCATATCCCTTTGCTCCTGCTTGTATTTCGTCTAATATATCAAACAAATCATCTTTATTTATGCTGCGATATTTAGCATATTCAACAAGAAAATCATCGTATCCAATGCCTTTTCGAATATAATTTATGCTGGCATACGGATTCATGTGCTGCATCAATCTCAAGTCTGATTCAAGTTTTTCTATGCGTTCTGCCATCCACGGCTGTTCATCATATAGCTTTATCCATTCATCGAACGCCACAGTTGGTTCACTCAGACTGTCTCTTGACAGATAACGCTTGGGACGATTCATGATCTGCAAAAAATCACTTCTCTTTCTGCTTCCTTTTACTATCCTCTGATATGTAAATATATCTCTGGCTATCCAATGCTCATAAACATTTGGTATATTATCCTTTGTCTTAAATGGTATATTGTAGCTCATAAGCTGCTCTATAAGCTGTCTTGGCTGGGTATTTGTCCTAAATAGTACGGCAAAATCGCTAAAAGATGCTCCTGATTTTATCTTTTTATCGATATCACGAATAAGAAAAAGATTCTCATCTCTTCTATTTTCAAAATCAACAAATGAAACTGGTATATCTGATGTGCGATGGGCTATTATTTTTTTATCAAACCGCTCTTTGTTATGTGAAATTAGGTTAAGTGAAGTCTCAACTATGTATTTTCCACAGCGGTAATTAGTGTCAAGAAGTATCCTCTTTGCATCAGGATAATCCTTTTCAAAATTAAGCATTATCTCAGGTTTTGAACCTCTAAAACGGTATATTGACTGGTCATCGTCTCCGACTATAAAAAAATTATTCTGTGGCATGGCAAGCATCTTTATAATTTCATACTGTATGCGGTTTATATCCTGAAATTCGTCAATCAGTATATATTCGTATTTTTTCTGCCACAGCGCAAGTATATCCGGCCTTTCAGTAAAAAGATCATATGTATACGAAAGCATATCATCAAAATCTATAAGACGGCTGTCACGAAGCCTCACCTCATATTTCTTGTAGATGTCGCGGAAGATTTCTTCACCACATACACTTGAGTAGAAATTATCCACATCTATACGTCCGTTTTTTATCATGCTTATCTCGGCAAGCAGATTGCCGATAAATTCATTTTCATCTTTGTATTCAAGACGGTAATACGAAAGTATTTCCCTTACAAATCCATATCTTGTCTGTTCATCTGCAATATTTGAACTACTGAATCTGTATGCAGCTTTTAGTATCATAAAAAAGACAGCATGAAATGTACCAAACGATACATTCATCCTCTCACCATCCATAAGCGCATTAAATCGCTCCTTCATCTCATTTGCGGCTGCCTTTGTAAAGGTAATGACAAGTATCTTAGAAGGCTCAATATGATGTTCTTTTATTAAATTTTGTGTTCTGTGAGTGATAACAGCGGTCTTTCCCGAACCTGGTCCCGCTAAAACAAGCATTGCGCCATCTTTATGACTGATGGCGCTTTGCTGAGATTTGTTAAAATCCATATGATAAACCTTTAGTTATTTGAAAGTTTTTCGATACCTTTTTTGATTCTGACAATGGACTCCTCTTTTCCGAGTACTTCCATAAGCTCTGTTGCTCCTCCCGGAGTCATCTGTTTCCCTGATACAGCAGTACGGATTGGCCACATAACATAGCCGTTTTTTACACCTTTTTCGGCTACATATTCTAAAAGCTTTGCGTAAAGTGCATCATTAGAGAAATCATCACAAGCTTCAAGAACAGGAAGTATATCCTTTAATACTTCAAGGGATGTCTCAGAGTTGGTCTTCATCTTCTTGTGTGTATACATAGCTACATCATAGTCAGGCAGCTCTTCAAAGAAATCAATATGATCCTTGATATCAGGGAAGATCTCGATACGTGTCTGTACCATCTTTGCGATCTTTTTAAGATCATAATCCTTTGTGACTACTTCTTTGATATAAGGAAGAGCCATTTCATAGAATTTGTCAAAGTCAAGCTTTTTGATATACTCTCCATTCATCCATTTAAGCTTTGTAAAATCAAATACTGCCGGCGACTTGTTCATGTGGTGATAGTCAAATTTCTCCACAAGCTCGTCAAGAGACATGATCTCCTGATTGTCAGCAGGACTCCATCCAAGAAGTGCTACGAAGTTTACGATAGCTTCTGTCAGAAATCCCTGATCAAGAAGATCCTCAAATGAAGAATGTCCACATCGCTTTGATAGCTTGTGGTGTTCCTCATCTGTGATTAGCGGACAGTGTACGTATACAGGAACCTCCCATCCAAATGCCTCATATAGTCTATTGTATTTTGGTGAAGAAGAAAGGTACTCATTTCCTCTTACTACGTGTGTGATACCCATGAGGTGATCGTCTACTACGTTTGCAAAGTTGTAAGTAGGATATCCATCTGATTTGATAAGAATCATATCATCAAGCTCAGCATTGTCTACTGTGATATCTCCGTAGATATCATCCTCGAATGTAGTTGTTCCCTCTGTAGGGTTGTTCTGTCTGATGACATATGGCTTTCCTGCTGCAAGGTTAGCCTCCACTTCCTCTTTTGAAAGATGCAGACAATGTTTATCGTATACTGTTATTTCTTTTCCAGCAACGGTTGTCTTTAAGCCATCTAAGCGTTCTTTGTCACAGAAACAGTAATATGCCTCGCCTTTATCTATAAGCTCTTTGGCATATTTCATATAAATCCCCTGTGCCTGGCGCTCACTCTGTACATAAGGACCGCATCCGCCATCCTTATCAGGTCCTTCGTCATGGATAAGGCCAGTCTTCTCAAGTGTCCTGTTTATTATACCAACGGCTCCTTCTACGAGACGTTCCTGGTCTGTATCCTCTATTCTAAGGATGAAGTCTCCATCCTCATGTTTGGCAATAAGATATGCGTAAAGCGCTGTTCTTAAATTTCCTACGTGCATTCTTCCTGTAGGACTTGGTGCAAATCTTGTTCTGATCTTACTCATTTTTGTGCTCCTCTATATTTAAAAATTTTAAGCGATTTGCTATGAATTATATACTAATATGCAACTTTTATCAATCCTTTGATTCAAGTTCCATATTTAATTCGGCTATTTTGCTTAATATCCTGTTTATTTCAGGCATCCGGTCGCCGAGCTGTTCTCTGTGCGATAAGATATCTCTTCTTAAGGATGTGATCGCATTAATATTGTACTGCATCCTGCCTCTAAGCTTCTGCCTTCTTACTATAAGCTCATGCTTTAGCTCGACCATCTCCTTTGGTTTTACTATGGCATTTGCGTAGCTTAGCCATACTTTTGAATCGTAAAAATGGTTCTTCTGCAGTACATCAATTAGCTTTTTGCTGTTGTATTCAAGATCATCACTAGTCTGTCTGAAACGCTCTTTGTCCTTGACTGCGAGCAGATACTGTTCATATATATATACAAATTCTTTGGAGTTTCTGACATGATACTTTTCGTAAGTATAGTCAACAGAATTTTTGACATTTACATATTTTATCTTTACTCTGTTTTCTAGTGATACTGCACGGTTTTTGTTGGCAACGCAGCTTTTTATCTCATTTGTCTCATTTTGGTATGAAAGAAAGATAAATGCTCCTGCTACTGCCGAAAGCAGTGCTCCGATGAACATAAATACAGTTGTTTCGACATTGCATATAAGTCTCATTGCAAAGCAAACAACGACAACTGACGCAAAAAAAAGTATTATAAGTATAGCATAAATACGAAGCTTATTCTGTTGTTTGAGTGAATATTCTTTATCTATATCAAGCTGTATTTTTTCGCCTTCCAAATATTTTAAATCCCTGTTTATTGTATCAAGATAGCTTTCATTTCGTTCCAGACGATTTATAGCACGCGGGATATCATCTTCAAGCTCCTGCATTTGTGCATACTGGCTGTCGGAGATACGATTTTCGGTTTTTAAAAATTCTCTACGCTTTTTATTTAAAATTGCAATATTTGAAGCTGCATCCTGCAATATTTTTTTATCAGACGGTAACATATTTTCGATTTTTTCTATATCAGTCAGATAATTTGTTACAAGCGCATATTCTTCTTTTGCATCTTCAAGCTCTCTTGCAGCATCTATCATCTGCTCACAGGCATCAACTATCTGAAAACCAGTTGATTTATCCTGAATCTCAACTTCTGTTTCTGTATTTATTTGTTTTGTATCCGCCGATTTACGTCGCCTAAATAACATATGACCTGTATTCCTCTTTATATTTTAAAATTATGTCTGAAATTTGCTTATTGCAGGCTGTTTTGTCAGTGGTACGCAGCTTTTTAAGCTGGTCTATATTATCTTCTATCCTTGAATTGTCACTGCCTGTAAAAAATCCTGCCAGCACATTTTCCAATGAAGAAAGTTCCTTATCGTCTACATTATATTTAGCGGCAATTTTCTTAAAATGATTTTCGTCATTCATACACTTATACGAGTAAAGGCACGACCACAGACTTTTTCTATTATGATTAAGACTGTAGGCTTTTCTATAAAGGTCTGCAGCGGTCTCAAACAAAAAAAGGCGGGCATATGCAGTGGCAAGATTGTTATAGATATTGCCGCATATTACACTGTCAGCAGTTTTGGTCTCTTGTGAATTTAGAAGTTTGTTGTACTCGAAAATACTGCTTAAATATTTCTCGTTTTCCATGAGTTGGTCTGCCCGCAGCTTTATACATTCAAATTCGCTTTTTTCTTCGAGTTTGCGAAGTAGATCATGTATCTGTTTTATTTCTTGCAAAGTACAATAGCCTGTACTATTTAAAATCTCCTCAACAAAGACAGAAAGCCTGCCATTTGTTGATATAATCATGCGAAGCCTGTTTGCAAGCTTCGGAAGAAGTGCCTGATTTTCAATCCAATTACATAGTTCTTCGCTCATAAAACTTCTTTCAAGCAGGAATGTATTGTTCATTATATAATAATCAAGCTCCTCCACGGAATATACATTTATCGAAACACCCTCAAGATAGAAAGGCATAGCGGCAATTGATTCGTTGCAAAGTAAAAGTTCTCCCATACTGCCTCCTACATAGTCATCTCATAATGCCATACTTTATTGGAACTTCTGAATATTTCACCAAATCCAAGATCTTTTATCTCAATGGATATTTTATCATCCGATATAGGAGTGGCGGTTATCCTGATGCGTGTGGCACGGTCCGGACGAAGCGGCATATCGGTAAGTTCAAGAGTTTCTATTTTTGCCTCACGACTTTTAGGAAGCTGTTTCCAGAAATCGACCTCATAGGAACCGGATATTATAAGCTCACATTGTCCTTTAGCCTCAAACCAGTTTGTTCCGGCACTTATGAGATTATAAAAAGATAGTTCACCTTTATTTTTTACTTTTAGGCTGAGATTAAATTTCATCTCATTTTCACCCATGTATATAAAAGGCCATTTATCTTCAAAATCTCTTGATCTTGCTGCATAACAGGCTCCTTTTGAAAAAAGATTATTGCCCATAAATACGCGTCTGCCTTTGCAAAGCACAGAAACCGACTGCTTCATCCAACCCTCACCGAACTTGTCACCAACAAGATATACCGTAGATATTATGCGATTTTCAAAAAGCCGATTAATTATCTTTGTAAACTGTATATCTTCATCAGCAGTATCATCCATAACTATCCGTTTACTTTCATCTATAGTGACAACCTGTGGAGTTGTACGCAGATCTCTGCTTAAATCATAAAATTTCACGTTGTTATTTTCATGCAAAAAAAGACATACGTCATGTGTCCACAATGCCTTTTCCTGGTTAAGGGCAAAATAATAAAAGCTTTCTTTTTGATCTATGACCATAAATTGTTTTGAATTAAGGCCTATCTTTGGAAGTATGCCTGCAAACATACGCATATTTTCTTTTGTAAGGTGGTCAATACATATGACAAGTTTGTCACAACTAGCGGGATTTCCCATTTTTGCCGGAAGCGCCATAACTTTTTTTATAAAAAGTGCCAGAAGGTCCTCCGCCATAAAAGTATCGTCATCTATAACTATTTTTTCACTATTAATGGCTCTTTTTAGAAGTTGGTCAATACATACCATCTCTGTGCTCTTAGACATCTTGCGAGCTTCATCACCGTAATACCACTGGCCTATTCTTTTTCGCCTTGCAATGACAAGAGGTATTTGATATACATCAGAACCAGCAATCGTGCTTACTGTTTCCGGCTCTTTCATATTTAGTTGTAAAAAGCTTACCATGGCATATTTATTATTTATTTCAATGCCTATATAGTAAGGATTTGCTATGTGTTCCATCTATATCCTGTCCTTTGTTTACATCAGTTTAAAAATATGCTTTGTAAGGCTATCGTATTTCTCATAATCACGTATGTTGTCAAAAAGTGATTCATCATCGGCAAGAGTATTTGATATGATCATCTCGTTTATGAGATTATAGCGACTGCGATCATTGTCTCCGTATACATTGCTAAAAGTAAGCCTGTTACTCTTCTTAATATCAACCTTGTTATTATCTTCCTCAGTAATATAATATCTTATCATCTCACCAAAAAACATAACAAAAGGTTTTACGTATATTCCGGCATATACTTCTGTCATATCTTCTGCAGTAAAATCATCCCCGTCCTCATCGCGGCTGTAATGCAGTACAACATGGGTTTTTGGTTTTGTCTTATATTGCAGGAACATCTTGTCATATAGATGATATTTTTGCACAAGCCGGTAATCTAATTCGGCAAAAAAGTCAAGGTTTATATTGTGATATATATAATATTCTAGTAGCTCGTCCGCTATCCGGTATTCCACTTCTGTAACATCAGTCTTCTTTGAAAGATATTTTAGGAGAGCAAGCTGACAGCTATCATTTAACGTACGTTTACCTATATAACGATTTTCAATTATCCCAAATATAAAATCAGCACTTTGGACTGTATCGAGCAGATATCCATGTGAAATTGACGTAATATATGCCTGTATGAGTATCCCATTACCTGTCCGTTTATAGTATTTTTCAAAAATATGAGAAATACCGCATAGATTCCTTTCTGTATAAATAGCCTGTTCTAGTATGCGCTCCTCAAGATTTATTGAGGTAATGCCAAATTTATCAGCACTATGCCACAAGTCTATCATCGTATCCGTAGGCCCTATGTAGTTCTTACAGAGATATCCGAGTATGGACTCATTATATTTTCCATCAGTAAATGTTGATACAGCAAGTTTTAATGTAAACTCATCTTCGCACATTCCTGTTGCGATAATATTCTCACACAGAGTCACCTTTGCAGATGGAGAAAGCTGATCTATACCATATTCATAGGTCAAATCACAAGCTTTTTCATAAAGACGATTTTGCACGAGCATATCCATAAGTGATCTTCTCGCAGTAGCCATAAGAATTTCAAAATCAATGCTTTGCAAAAATGTTTTTGTCTCATCCTCATTTTCATGGATCTGATAAAATCTTAATATCTCGGGAGCCATCTTTGCACGATACTCATCAGATATAGATTTATCACAGATAATGTATTTAAAGAATCTGCTATCTGACTTTAAAAACTGTGAATGATTATCAATTTTTTCAAAATGCGAAATGATATATGGTATCTCACTTGGTGCAAGCTCTATACACCTGTCAAGATATTTATCACTGTCCATGAGGCTTTGAAGCCTGTAGGATATGCTATCCACATACCTATAGCCTTTTTCATCTTCAAACAAAACTACGTACTCACTAGAAAAGAGCTGGAAATATGCTGTCTGATCTATAACCGGAACTATCTGCGGTTCTTTCATCTGATTTTGATAGATTATCGCTCTAACTATATGCTTATCAAATACTATAAGTTTATGTGAAAATATAATTTTGGAAAGTGCACGTGCAAGCTCTTCATTTATAAATCCAAGCTCTATCATATCCTCATAAAGCACTGCAAGATTGTCATCCATATGTGAAAGCTCTGCCTGTTCCATAGCAAAACGTCCCATTGTCTTTCGGTATTTGTGATATACATCAGGATCGCTATCCTTTGCGGCTATTATGTTATTGTAGAGCACGGCAAGCTTTCTGTATGGAAGTCTGTTTTCATACTGAAAATACAGTTGAATAATCTGTGGTACTTCAGTGATTTGCCTGTCATCAAGCGTGATGAGAAATGCTTCATATAAACCTGTGATACGAAGTTCTAGCTCCACACCTTTTTTGAACCATTTATGATATTTTGTATCATTTTGCTGACATTTGATAAGATAACTGCATATGATACCTGCGTTTTCAGGCTCCGGGCATATATCATATGCCGCGGTAAGTATATCAAATATCACTTCATCGAATCCGCCTGAAAGCTCCACAACCTCAAATATCTGTTGTGCAAGCTCGTGATTTAACGCTTTTTCTTTTATTGCCCAACGTATGAGCCTTTTCTCAAATGTACCAAGTTCCTTTAAAAGATATGCATCCTGCCATATAAGATAAAATGCCTCTATATACAGATAAGGCGATGTGCAACCTCGCAAGGCCCAGTATTTTATAGCTTTAAATTTTCCTGAATTGTTGTCAAAATATTGTTCTCTTAAGAACAAAAGTGTCCAAAAAAGCAGTGAACTATCGGGATTTGTATAAAATATAAGCTCTATCTCATGAGTCATCCGGTCAACATATGCCGGTTCTCTTTCTAAAAGAGTCATAAGATAAAGATAATATCCCCACAGAGGATCCTTTTTATCTATCCAGTTTCGCTTAAAGTCATCTAGTATCCACTCGGCGTCCTGTTTTTGTCTATTTATTATATATGCCTGAGCCTTCATAAGTTCATATAGGTAATTGTCCGGATCTAAGGCATGCAGATGATTTAAAATGCTTATTGACTCATTTGCCCAGACACCTGTAACTATACGCTTAAGCCGGTAACTTGTATAAAGCTCCATCAGGCCCACTTTACATTCTTTTATATCTTTTCGTGGAATATCTAACGTGTCATCATTTTCCAATACTCCAGCTGTCACATCTATAGTAAACATCTGATAGACACCCTCTATATATACACGTCCGAAATTCTTTCCGGCATGCATGGATGCTCTGTCGATTATATAATCATAAATGTATGTCTTTCCTATAAAATCATCAAGCGTAATGATAGGCTTTGATAATTTTATAAAATCGCAGTCTGTGTACACTCGTATCTGTGTATATCCCCAGTTATTTAGTGTGATCTCAAAGCTGCCACGCTGATCTTGCGTCGAGTCTGCAAATATATCTTCTGTCTTATCTACCAATATGGATACTGGCTGTTTTTTGTGTATGCCAACAAGAAACTCTTCCATGTTTTGGTTAGATGGCTTTGCTGCAGCTATTCCCTGATAAGTGAGTCTTTCAGTGACCTGATCTTTTGAGATTATATTATAAAAATTCCGATTATAAAAAAGATGATATGCCTCGTTCCAGTTGTTCTTTGCAAGTTTTGTAAAGTCGTCTAAATCTTTTACTATCCCTATAGATGATTCAGCATATAACCGGGTGATTCTTACACAAAAAGAAAGACTGTACTCGTTCTGATTACATACAATCAAAAAATGTCCATCTGAAGTTTCGCCCTCATCGAGACCTCTGCTATGAAATTGATATCGAATCCTGATTTTTTCGCCTTCAAAATGAGGATTCAGGCATTCCATCCTTGGATTTGTTGAATAGACTATACCACGGATCTTTGTCCGATCAGTACTTTCTATGACAAAACTCCCTGTCTCGTCTTTATTTAGTATGACTGACAGGTCGATTCTTTCCTCCGAAAATGCTAAAACCGGTTTCGTGCCAATAAATCTGCCTGCAGCTATCTGCCCTATACGCGCTCGCACAATTGTTACTCCATTTACGTTATTGTTGATTTTTCTTAAACATATAATATAATAAATTATAAACGATTTGTATTGTTGTTGCAATGTTATTTAAGAACAGTTACGAAAGGAATTCGGCTATATGATAGAACAAAAAGAACATTTTCACGGCAGTGATCTGGAAAAAATTGAGAAAATATACGGAATGAATAAAGATGATATAATAAGCTTTGCAGCTAATGTTAACCCACTTGGAGAGTCTGGTAAATTAAAAACAGCTCTATTTGAGCGCATAGATGCGATAACCAAATACCCTGACAGAGAGTACACTTCTCTTAGAAAAGCGATCGGAAGCTACTGCAAATGCAGTTATGAGCATATCCTTGTTGGAAACGGCTGCACGGAGCTTATTTCTCTTTTCATACAGATCACATCACCTAAAGAGACACTTCTGCTAGGTCCTACTTACTCTGAGTACGAGCGCGATCTTAAGATAAACGGAAGCGATATAAGCTATTATTTTCTTGAAGAGGAGGATGATTTTGAGGTAGATATAAGTGATTTTATCTCAAATATTAAACCATCCACAGACCTTGTCATAATTTGTAATCCAAATAACCCGACAGGCTCTATAATACGCCCAGCTAAGCTTCGCCTGTTGCTTGACCACTGCAAAAAGACCAATACCTATGTGATGATAGATGAGACTTATATCGAGTTTGTACCTGATGTAGACGAGCTTTCTGCTATTCCACTTGCTAAGGGATTTGATAATCTTATCATATTGCGCGGTACATCAAAGTTTTTTGCCACTCCGGGACTTCGCCTTGGATATGCCATCACTGGAAATGAGCATATACTTGCCGAGATAAATACCAACAAAAATCCATGGATGATAAATTCGCTAGCCGTTGTAGCCGGTGAGACAATGTTTATGGATGAGGAATATATAAATAAGACACGAACTCTTATTCTTTCCGAAAAGAAAAGAGTAAGAAATCTGATAGAAAATTCTGGAAAATTTAAAATTTATCCGTCGTACTCAAATTTCTATCTTTTAAAGATATTAGATAAAAACATTGATGCGCACATGCTTTTTGATAGAGCCATAAAACAGTGTATGATGATACGTGACTGCTCTACATTTCCAGGGCTTGAAGACCGTTTCATCCGCTTTTGCATAATGAAGCCGGATGATAACACCCGGCTTGTTAATTGTCTTTTAGAATAGTTGTAATTGTTTTATATTCTAAAAATTCTTTCGCAAAAATGCTGCAATATGTTCTGTAAATATGCTTAAATATCGAAGCAGAGGCTCCGTGATGATCGCAAAGATGATCATTAGCATAGCGCACTGACGCGAAATACTTGTTATTGCAAACAGATGGCTGATAAAGAGCATACAGTACATCCAGCCACATATGAGAGCAATCATCATAAATACGTATGCTTTTTTCATAGGCTGTGCTATCCGGTAGAGTATCATAAAGCCAACAATTGCAACAAGTATGGTACATGAGGTGGACAGACAATCCTGTCCCACCTCAAACTCGCGACAGAATGTAACCAGTCCACTTACCACAATAAAATCTGTAAGTCCTGCCGGAAGTGCTTTTACAAACACGTTTGGCAAAAATCTTCCTTTTATGAGTGATTTATTTGGCTCAAGAGCCAGTACAAATGACGGAATACCTATTGTAAACAGGCTGATGAGAGACACCTGTGATGGTTCAAGCGGATAGTCAAGCATCAGTATGACAGAGAATATTGCAAGCAACATCGAAAATATGTTCTTCACCAGAAACAGCGATGCCGTGCGCTGAATATTGTTTACAACTCGTCGTCCTTCTAATACTACACTAGGCATTCTCGAAAAATTCGAGTCCAAAAGCACAAGCTGGGAAGCATTAGATGCTGCATCACTTCCTGACGCCATTGCTACACTGCAATCTGCATCTTTTAGCGCAAGCACATCATTTACTCCGTCGCCTGTCATTGCAACAGTCTTTTTATGTTCTTTTATAGCTTTTACAAGTTTTCTCTTCTGATCTGGAGTCACACGTCCAAATACGGTATATTTTTCCACAGCAGCATAATAGTCCTGATCATTTATAAGAAGGGATGCATCTATATAGTTTTCGGAATTCTTTATTCCCGCTTCTTTGGCAATTGCCGATACGGTTGCAGGATTATCTCCGGAAATTACTTTTATCTCTACTCCGCACTTGTTGAAATACGAAAAAGTCTCTACTGCACCTTTTCGAATAGGATTTGACAATGCAATTATCCCAAGTGGCGTAACCGCAGCCGAAAGTGCCTCAGGCTCTAGGTTGCCGTGATATTCTGCTGCAACAAGCACTCTAAATCCACTGTCACTGTACTTTGCCACAAAAGAACTGATTTTTGAAAAATCCTCTCTCATCACAAACTCAGGTGCACCTATCACATACGTGTGACCATCAATCACAACCCCCGAATACTTGGTCCTGGATGAAAAACCCTGTACTTTTGAAGCTGTTTTCCCTGTGGTCTGCGTAAAGTACTCTTTTAGTGCTTCCATTGTCGCGTTGTCTGCCGCCTGATTTGCGGCTATATCGGATACAAGTGTATTAAAATACGTATCTTCTATGCCTGAAAGTGGCTGTGCGGCATAGACCTGCATTCCCGGCTCCGTAATGGTTCCGGTCTTGTCTACACAGAGTACATTTACCCTGGCAAGAGTCTCTATGCATTTCATATCATGCACGAGTACCTTATTCTTTGAAAGCCTTACGGTACTTACAGCCATGGCAACACTTGCTAAAAGATAAAGTCCCTCCGGTATCATTCCTATAACAGCGGCTACCATGCTTGATATACTCTCGCTGAAAGTACCGTCATTGTAAAAATATGACTGCACCAAAAGTGCTATGCCTATCGGAATGATTATGATACCCACAACAAGTATCAATCGGTTTAAGGATCTTATCATCTCCGACTGTTCCTCTTTGTTGGATTTTGTTGCCTCTATAGTAAGCTTTGATACATACGAGTCCTTCCCAACCCGCGTAAGAAGTGCTTTTGCCTGTCCTGAAACAACAAAGCTTCCGGACAAAAGTTCACTGTCCGGAAGCTTTACAATCTCATCAGACTCTCCTGTAATGAGAGATTCATTTACAGAAATCTCGCCATCGACTACCTTTGCGTCAGCAGGAATCTGGCATCCGGCCTCAAATATGACTAAATCACCCAGCACAAGCTCATCCGAGGGAACCTCGGTGATCTGCCCGTCTCTTAGTACCTTTGTTTTTGGGGCATTAAGTATGGATAATTTGTCCAATACCTTTTTGGAGTGTATCTCCTGAATTATACCAATAAGTGTATTGGCGATAATAACAGGAAGAAACAGCATATCCCGCCACGCACCGGCTATGGCAAGCAGCACGGCAAGTACAAGAAATACCAGGTTAAAGTATGTAAAAACATTGGATTTTACGATCTCGCCCACAGTCTGCGTGGAAGATTCCACCTTTATATTTCCCTCGCCATTTTCCCTTTTTAATTTTACTTCTTCGTTTGTCAGTCCTCTTGTTATGTCCATAAAGTCACCTACGTTTCAATAAAATTAAAAACTACTGCTTTAAAAAGTGTCTATAAGATATTATATCTATTTTGCTGATAAAAATTCATGTATTCCCTTTGCTGCAGCTTTTCCTGCACCCATTGCAAGAATAACTGTTGCAGCACCTGTAACGGCATCTCCACCTGCGAATACACCCTCTTTAGAGGTAGCACCTGTATCATCTGTAGCCACGATACATTTTCTCTTATTTGTATCGAGTCCGATAGTTGTAGAAGAAATAAGAGGGTTTGGAGATGTACCAAGAGACATGATAACTGTATCACAATCCATCTCGTACTCTGAACCAGGGATCTCAACAGGGCTTCTACGTCCTGATGCATCAGGCTCTCCAAGCTCCATCTTGATAAGCTTGACTCCGCGTACCCAGCCGTTCTCATCAACGAGAATCTCTGTAGGATTTTCAAGGAGATCAAAGATAACTCCCTCTTCCTTAGCGTGGTGTACTTCTTCTTTACGTGCAGGAAGTTCCTCCTCACCTCTACGGTATACGATATGAGTCTCAGCCCCTAGACGGAGAGCTGTTCTGGCAGCATCCATTGCAACGTTTCCACCACCGACAACGACTACCTTCTTTCCTCTAGAGATAGGTGTCTCATATCCCTCTTTGTATGCTTTCATGAGGTTGTTTCTGGTAAGGAACTCGTTTGCGGAGAATACTCCGTTTGCCTGCTCACCAGGAATGCCCATGAATCTTGGAAGTCCGGCACCTGAACCAATAAATACAGCCTCAAAGCCTTCCTTCTCCATAAGCTCGTCGATTTTTACGGATTTTCCGATAACAACGTTTGTCTCTATTTTTACACCGAGTGACTTGACATTCTCTACCTCGGCAGCAACAACTTTGTCCTTTGGAAGACGAAACTCTGGAATACCATAGCTTAATACTCCGCCTGCAGCGTGAAGTGCCTCGAAGATAGTTACGTCATATCCAAGCTTTGCAAGATCTCCTGCACATGTAAGTCCGGCAGGACCTGAACCGATAACTGCAACCTTTTTGCCGTTTTTCTCAGCGGCTGTCTTTGGCTTAATACCATTCTCTCTTGCTGTATCAGCTACAAATCTCTCGAGTTTTCCGATAGAGACAGGATCACCCTTGAAACCTCTGATACATTTACCCTCACACTGGCTCTCCTGTGGACATACACGGCCACATACGGCAGGGAGTGCAGATGATTCTGAGATAACCTCATAAGCCTTTGTGAAATCACCATTTTTAACCTGCTCAATGAATGCAGGGATATTGATAGATACAGGACATCCCTTTATACACTGTGCATTTTTACAGTTGAGACATCTTGTAGCCTCAGCCATTGCTTCTTCTTTATTGTATCCGTAGCAAACCTCATCGAAGTTTGTGGCACGGACTTTTGGCTCCTGCTCTCTGACAGGTACTCTCTTTAATACATCAACTTCCATTATTTGTCACCTCCGCAGTTTCCGCAACCACCGTGATGTGTTGCTCCTTCCTCGTAAGCAAGCTTTGCTCTGCCTTCTTCAGTCTTGTATTGTTGCTGTCTCTTCATAGCCTGATCAAAATCTACAAGATGTCCGTCGAACTCCGGTCCGTCTACACATGCGAATTTGACTTGTCCGTCTACGATAAGACGGCATGCACCACACATACCTGTTCCGTCAACCATAATAGGGTTCATTGAAACGATAGTTGGGATCTCAAGCTGTTTTGTGAGCAGACATGTGAATTTCATCATGATCATTGGTCCGATAGCTACGCAGCAATCATAAGTATTACCTGCGTCAACGAGTGCCTGAAGCTGCTGGCTGCCGTTTCCGTGGAAACCGTATGAACCGTCATCAGTACATACATAAAGATTTCCGGCAACTGCTTTCATCTCATTCTCATAGAAAAGAATGTCTTTATTTCTGAATCCCATGATGACATCAGCATCAACACCATGCTCTTTGAGCCATTTAACCTGTGGATATACAGGTGCTGTACCGAGTCCTCCGGCAATAAATACGATATGTTTCTTTTTTGTCTCCTCAAGATTTTCTTCCTGACAAAGCTCTGACGGACATCCGAGTGGTCCAACAAAGTCCTCTAAAGCGTCTCCCTCTTTAAGAGCCATCATTCTCTCTGTTCCTGCTCCGATAGTCTGTACCACGATAGTAACAGTCTCTTTTTCTCTGTCATAATCACAGATAGTAAGTGGAATTCTCTCTCCCACTTCATCAGTCTTTGCAATGATAAACTGACCAGGCAGACACTCTTTTGCTACTCGAGGTGCCTTGATATCCATAAGGATAATGTTGTCAGCCAATTTTTCTCTTCGAACTATTGGATACATATTTTCCCTCCTAGTTAAATCATAGTATTGTAGCTGCTCTTTTAATTTTTTAAATTAAGATAAAAGGCGCACATTTAAGTACGCCCTTTAATTTTAAAATAAATAGTATAATTTTACAATATATTTCTATATATGCATTATAACAATATGTTATAGAACTTATTCTGTAATATTTTATATAGACCGTTTCTATTAATCAAATAAAAAAGACTATGAATACGCTATGTATTATATATCATATAACATTCGCGAATAAAATAAACGGTTAAGAAAAATATACTAATTCATCTTCCGGTTTTTCAGCCGGTTCAATGGAAACAGGATAAAGCACAGGACCTTTTCCCTTGTATTCTCTTGCAAATTCAACATGAACTCTTGCTGTGATGGTGATCCATGACTTGTGAGGAATAGTATTCTCTTTCTCATATTTGCATTTAAAACCAATAAAAGTCACATCCTCTATACAGCAGGTCATAGCAAATCTTCCCGGAACCATGACACCCTTTCTGAGTTTGTCTGGATTGTATACAAGAGCAAGAAATTTGATGACCTTTCCGTCGTATTTTTTGTAATTTTCCATTGCATCCATATACCATATAGCATAATCAGCATCAGAAAGCTCAATAACATCCTGGTTGATATCAAATGGAAGCTCCTCAGGGCGTTCGTCTATGGTACCGTCCTTGCGCTCGTATACAATCTGTGCTTTTCTGTTGATATTTTTGATAGTACGTCTTAAATGTCCTCTGTCTGTATCATCATCTGTCCTGTTAAAGATGACAACATCACTCTGGAATACCTGTTCCTGCATCATGGCACGCATATTGTTCATATAAAGATCAAATGTAGTAGAATCAACAGTTGCAAGCGATTGTACAATAACCCAGCCTTTCGGCAGATCAGCCTCAAGGATCTTGTCAATGCCCCAGGTACCATTGTACTCGATAAATACCTGCTCCGGAAGATACTGGAGATTTAATTCATTAAGCTTTTCGGCAGTAAAATCTTCCTCTGACTCAATTTCTACAACCTTGAAGTTGGCAGCCGTAAGCTTTTCTCTATCATATTCCACATCACCATCTTCACACATGATGATAAGGCCTTTTGCACCATTAGCAAAATCGTTCTCGAAAATAGTCTCTTTTATAAGAGAGGTCTTTCCGCTATCCATGAAACCGGTAAATAAATATACTGGAATCTCTTCAGCCATTAAAATAATTTCCTTTCGTAACTATTCAGTACCTTCACAGTTGCGAGCCGCAAGCGCATTAGAATCAGCTTCGCTGAT
>CAVICC010000022.1:0-36538 GCA_963641405.1 bacterium
TATTCACAAATCTTATATCAGTTTTTAACGTTTACACAAAACTTGAAACGGTCTCATAATATTGCTCTTTTTCCAATTTCAAATCCATGGAGTATATTGTCATTTGTCTTTATAGGTCCGGGAATGTTCATGCAGAAACTGATCACAGGGACGGAGTAATCATCTATATACTGCCGCTGCAAAAATGCACGGACTTCACGGCATTCCATCATATCCTGTATGGTTACGGCAATGTCACTTTTTAATTTTCTTTCTGGTAAATTCTTTTTGATATTTTCTTCCATAGTAAATTCCCTCATAATATATTTTCAGTTAAATTCGTTTCTGGATCAATAATGTATAACATTATCTGCTTCCATTATTGCCTTTCGTACCTCTGCCGAGACATCACTTGTAAAATAATAATATGTACTATCAGGCACAAGTTGTCGCAACAGCTTTTTATCATTATTTTTTATCGCAAGTCTCACGTCTGAGGCACTCACATATTTTCCGTTTATTGTAAGCCGTGGAACTTCAACGCAGTCGATTTCAAAGGCAGGAAGCTCCTGCTTTAAGATAGTATTATACCGCCCTGTGACATGGCTTTTCGGTTCGCTTCCGATGTAACGGCAGGAAATATTCAGTTTTTTGCTATGCGGCAGAATATGTGCGCATCAAGCATGGCATGACCTGTTATGACACTGTCATCATCCTTCTGGAAATAGCTCGGAAACGTGGCAGAGCTTATCATATATGCATCGCTGTCATGGTAGATCACATTTGAAAAATCACGACAGCCGTCAATTATAAGCTTTTTTCTGACTTCATAAGGTATGAGACTCGACTCGTCACTAAGTCCGAATATGTGTACCAGATCATATTCCCTGGCTGCCTGTGATACGAGGTATCTGTGCCCTAAAGTAAACGGATTTGCATTCATGACTATGGCAGCGGAACGTATACTGAGGGTATTCGGGCGGGCAGCAGAAACATTCTCATCCCTGCCCGGGACAAAATCCGAGACAGATTTACTTACACAGTAATCAGTCTCGTTTACAAGCCGATGCACATAATTCTCAAATCCATTCTTTTTATTTTCCATAAACACGATCTGATCTTTTATTTTTTCTATAGTGTAAAATCCAAGACTTGCAAAAAAGTGCTCGGTTTCGCATTTGGTATACACAAAAAAAATGTGTATTTCCAAGCTCTATCTGATGTTCCATCAGATGGCTGGCGATCATGTTTAAAAGACCTTCGCCCTGATGTCTTTTATCAACGGCAAAGCAGCGAAGCGTGTTTTTAAAGCTGCTTCCGGTTGCTATCACATTCATATCATTATCAAATATGGCACAAGTGTAGTCAAGATTTTTATCCGGCTTTATTCCTTCGGAAAGCAATAGTGAATGTACTTTTTGAAGGCTTCTATTATCACTTTTTCCTATTTGTGTTACATAAAGATCCCCCATGAAATTCTCCTTTTTCTTAGATGATACCTTTTGACCCTTTAATCATTATATAAATCAGCCTCGGATAAGTACATATTTTGCCCCATTCCTAAATGGAATAATGACATAGAAAATACGATTTTTACAAAGTGCCATACCCGTGCTTAAAATAAAAACAAGAACAGAATAATGTGATGTGGGAGGGAGAGTAATGGTAGAAAAAATTGCAGAATATGCAGTTGAAAGTATGTTGTATGAAGTAGCCGCCACTCCTAAACCGGGATTGGTGGATCGTGCAAATAATGGAGCACACAATGATATGGATTTCTTTACATTCATGTCATCCGCGGCAGCACTTCACGATACATTTGACCGGATGATAAAGCTTGGAATTCAGAAACAGTCATCACCGATACAGGAGCTTCTGCCGCTGCTTAGAAAAGAGGGAAGATCGGCTGAGACAAAAATGTTTGAGGCTACAGGTGGTGTTAATACTCACAAAGGAATGATATTTTCACTTGGAATACTTTGCGGCTGTTGTGGCTGGATACTCGGACGCAATGATAAAGAGTACGGATTGTCATCTGACGGAGTGTGTGAGGCGGCAAAGCAGATGTGCAAAGGAATATGTGAGAGAGATTTTTCACATCTGGAAAGTGGAAAAGATATGACAAAAGGCGAGCAGATGTTTATAAGATATGGCTTTACAGGTGTAAGGGGCGTAGTTGAGAGTGGATATGAAGTGGTACGTGATGTGTCACTTCCGGTATACCGGATGTTAAAGCAGATGGATATATCTGAAAATGCAGCGCTGGTACACACATTGTTATACATCATGAGAGAAATTGATGATACAAATATCGCATCAAGACACGATCTGGACATGGTACAAATGGTAAAAATGAAAGCTGCAAAGATCATAGATGCCGGTGGTATGCTCTCACAAAAGGGCAGGCAGATGATCCTTGATATGGATGCAGAACTGATAAATAAATATGTAAGTCCGGGGGGATGCGCTGATCTACTTGCAGTGACACATTTTCTCTACAGGGTGGACGAGCTGTACGGATTGTCACTGGCAAAATGATGCAGAAAAAATAATACAATAACAAAAATCTATCAGTACATTCAAATTGACAATTATACAAACAACATGGTTAGGATTTATCATTTAATCAGAGATAAAAACAGAATTATCTGACAAGATATGTGGGATCTACAACTAAAAAAGATATTAAAAATAAAGCGGAGGTAAAAAATGGAAATTAAAAAAGCAGCAGTTGCCGGAACTCTTGAGTCCAGTGACGCAATGGTAACGATCGAGCCAAACGAGAATGGGATCGAATTTGAACTGGAGAGTACGGTAATAAATCAGTTCGGACATAGCATCAAAAAGTCGGTTTTAGAGACATTGGAGAGACTTGGCGTAAAAAATGCAAAAGTAAAGATTGTGGATAAAGGAGCACTTGACTGCACGCTTAAGGCGAGAGTCGAGGGAGCTGTATACAGGGCGTTAGACCAGAAAGAAAATCTGCCTTGGGGAGGTGCTATCAGATGAGTAATCCAAACAAAAAAAGACTTAGAAGAACAATGATGTTTTTAAACTGCCAGAAACCGGGACTTATCAAAGATCCTTACATTTACAGACCGGATTCTATCATGTTAGACCTTGAGGATGCAGTTGCAGAAAAGGAAAAAGATGCAGCAAGATTTTCACTTTTTCATGCATTAAAAGAAATTGATTACAGAGGTGTTGAGACTGTTGTAAGAATTAACGGACTTGACACACCGTACTGGAAAGAGGATATAAGATGTGCTGTAGCAGGTGGAGCTGAGTCTATCAGAATTCCAAAAACAGAGAGCGCCAAGGATGTAAAGCTTGTCGAGGAAGAAATCATAAAAGCTGAAAAAGAGTTTCAAATCCCTGAGGGGAGAACTCTTATCATTGCAGCACTTGAGTCTGCTATGGGTATTTTAAAGGCACTTGAGATATGCAAGTCATCGGAGAGACTTTTTGGTATCGCACTTTCTGGAGGAGATTATACAAAGGATCTTCAGACACACATCACAGGAACCGGAATCGAGCTTATGGGCGCAAGACAGCAGATGATCATAGCAGCAAGAGCTGCGGGAGTACAGTGCTTTGATACGGTATACACAAACCTCGATGATATGGAGGGCTTTAGAAAGGATGTCGAGACAATACATCTCATGGGCTTTGATGGAAAATCTATCATCAATCCAAGACAGATATCCGTTGTGCATGACATTTTTACACCAAAGGAAAAGGATATCATTTTTGCTGAAAAAGTTGTAAAAGAGATCGATGAAAAGAGTGCTCTTGGAATTGGTGTATTTACAGTAGACGGAAAAATGATCGACATCGCATTCTATGACGGTGCAAAGAGAACAATAGAGCTTGCAAAAGCATCTGGTGTTTACCATGGGGATTTATAATTCAAAAGCCAAAAGTAAAGCGGGCGGAAAGGATATATAAAATGATCAATAAAGTTGGAAGAGATATACCGGAAGACATCATAAAAGCAACAGGCAAAGAAGTCTTTCTGGGAAATTTTTATAAAGACGGAACAGAATTTCACAAACAGGGACCTATCACAAAGGTGGTCATGAACCATGACACGAGCAAGCTGGTCGATTCCATCCATGATGCACTCGTAAAATGTGGTGCACATGATGGTATGACACTTGGTTTCCACCACCATTTCAGAGAGGGAGACCTTATCGTAAATATGGTTATGGAAGAAGTACACAAGATGGGAATAAAGGACGTTACCATCTGTGCAAGCTCACTTGGAAAAGCGCATGATCCACTGCTTCCTATGATAGAAGACGGCACAATCACAAGCATCCAGTCATCCGGTGTGAGAGGAAAGATCGGAGAGGCTATTTCGGCAGGAAAATTAAAGGGACTTGCTATCATGAGATCTCACGGAGGCAGAATACGTGCCATCCAGACAGGCGAGACTACGATAGATATTTCATTTATCGGAGCACCTACCTGTGATGATTACGGCAACTGCAAGGGTGTCGGTGGAAAGAGCGACTGTGGTGTGCTTTCATACTCTTTCGTAGACGGAAACCATGCTAACAAAGTGGTAGCAATTACAGACTGTCTCGTGCCATTTCCAAATTATCCGGCGGATATCAACTGTACAAAAGTGGACTATGTATGTGTTGTAGATCAGATCGGTATTCCTGAGAAGATTGCAACAGGAGCAGCAAAACCTACAACAGATGTAAGAAAGCTTATGATGGCTGATTATTGCACCAATTTTGTAATAAATACACCATATTTCAAGGATGGATTTTCATATCAGACAGGTGTTGGCGGAGCGTCTATCGCTTCAGCAGTTTCACTTGGAAAAGTAATGAAAGAACGTGGTATAAAGATGGGCTTTGCCGTTGGAGGTATGTCAAAGGGTATGTGTGATCTGCTCGATGAGGGGCTTGTGGGAAAGCTTCTTGATACACAGGATTTTGATACATCTGCGGTAGAGTCTGTTACAAGACCAAATCATCACAGGATCAGCGCAGGAGCGTATGCAAACCCATTCAACAAGGGCGCTTTTGTAAACAAGCTTGATTTTGTAATACTCGGAGCACTCGAGGTGGATGTAAACTTTAACGTAAATGTTGTGGTAGGTTCTGATGGAGTCATCACAGGTGCACAGGGTGGACATCCGGATGCGGCAGCTGGCGCAAAATGTACTATCGTTATCTCACCGCTCATTCAGGGAAGAATCCCGGCAATCTGCACAAATGTGACAACAGTAACCACACCGGGAGAGTCGGTAGATGTAGTTGTCACCGATTACGGTGTTGCCATAAATCCTGCAAGACAGGATCTTATCGAGTGTATGAAGGATGTCGAGGGTATCCCATTTAAGACTATTGAACAGCTTCGCGATATCGCATATTCAATCACAGGAGAACCGGAGCCGGTACAGTTTGGTGACAGGGTTGTTGGAATCATAGAGTCACGCGACGGCACTATCATGGACGTAGTACGTCAGGTAAAGGAATATGAATTTTAGAATATAAATCTTAAAAACAGGGAGGATATTACATTGGGAAAATCATTAACAAGAAAAATAATTGAAGAACATTATGTATCCGGCAGCATGACACCGGGGGAGGAAGTTTTCATAAAAGTAGACCAGACTCTCACACACGATATCAATGCGGTTATGACATATCTTGCATTTGAGGCGATCGGGCTCGACCGTATCCGCACAGAGTGCAGTGTAAGCTATTTAGACCACAATCTGCTCTATGTAGACCACAAGACACCGGATGATCATATTTATCTGCAGTCAGCTGCCAAAAAATTCGGAGTACACGTGTCAAGACCGGGAAATGGAATCTGCCATACAGTACACGTATCAAGATTTGGAGCACCGGGCAAGATCAGTATGGGAGGCGACAGCCATACACCACACGGCGGATCTATTGGAATGCTCTGTATCGGAGTAGGAGGCATGGACGTTGCCACTGCCATGACAGGAGTGCCGATGAGACTTAAAATGCCACGTGTCATAAAGGTAAATCTGACAGGTGAGTTAAAAGCCGGAGTAAATGCAAAAGAAGTAATACTTGAGATGCTTCGCAGAGTTTCAATAAAAGGTGGTCTTGGAAATGTATACGAGTATGTGGGAGAGGGCGCTGCAAAGCTTGAAGTACCTCAGAGAGCCACAATCACAAACATGGGTGCAGAACTTGGCGCCACAACATCTATTTTCCCGGCAGATGAGCAGGTCAGAAAATTCCTCTGGGCTCAGGGAAGAGAGTCAGATTACAGGGAAATGCTTCCAGATGAGGATGCCGAGTATGATGATGAGATAAATATCAACTTAAGCGAGCTTGAGCCGCTTGTATCATGCCCACACCAGCCTGATAATGTAAAACCATTAAAGGAGATAGAAAAACTCCCAGTACAGCAGGTGTTTATCGGAAGCTGTACAAATACAAGCTATGCAGATGTAGCAAAGGCTGCACTTGTATTTAAAGGACATCATGTAAATGAAAACGTAAGCTGTACCTGTGCTATCGCTTCAAAACAGACATACAAACAGCTTATGGAGGACGGATATATCGGTATGCTTTTAGATGCCGGAGTAAGAATGCTTGAAGTGGCATGTGGACCTTGCTGTGCGATCGGACAGACACCGGCAACAGAGGGAATTGCAGTGCGTACATCAAACAGAAACTTCAAAGGCCGTGCGGGAAATCCAAATGCAAAAATATATCTTGTAAGCCCTGAGAGTGCCGCTGCAACAGCCATAAAAGGTACATTTGCGACAGCAGATGAAATCCTCGGAGAAAACATAAATATATTGTCTGATATACACGAGCCTGTAGAGTATGAAATAGATGACTCTATGATAATAAAGCCTCTTCCAAAAGAGGAAGCACAGAAAGTGGAGATCGTCCGCGGACCAAATATCAAGTTTTTACCTATCCCGGATGTGCCACAGCAGCATCTTAAAGTGCCGGTAAGCTTAAAAGGTGGAGACAATATCTCAACAGATGATATCACGCCAGCCAGCGCAGAATTTTCAAGTATGAGATCAAATATCCCACTCATGTCACAGTACTGCTACCACAGATATGCACCTGACTTTGCAGCAAGGGCAAAGGAGCTTAAAAGCAGCATAATAATCGGTGGAGAAAACTACGGACAAGGCTCATCAAGAGAGCATGCAGCAATCAATCCTATGTATCTTGGAGTAAAATGTGTTATCGCAAAGAGCATTGCAAGAATACACAAAGGAAATCTCGTAAACCATGGAGTTATCCCTATGCTCTTCGATAATCCGGATGATTATGACAGAATTGATCTGCTTGATGAACTTGAGATCAATGACCTTTTGGATCAGATCCCACGCAGGGAAGTATATGTAAAGGATGTCACAAAGGGATTTGAGTTTAAAGTAAATCTTGATCTTTCTGACAATGAGATAGATGTAGTATTAAGCGGTGGACAGCTTAGATATCTTAAAAACCAGCTTGAGAAACAGGAGGTATAGTATGAGCGGAATCAGTGTAAACAGCATTAACAATGCAAAGGAAAAATTTGGAACATTAATAGCAGGCGAAGCA
Source organism: bacterium (assembly GCA_963641405.1). GTDB lineage: Bacteria > Bacillota > Clostridia > Lachnospirales > Lachnospiraceae > Roseburia. The sequence continues at coordinate 7,551 of CAVICC010000022.1, forward strand.
GAGAGAATTGAAAGAATGAAGCAGGGAAGCATCCCCACAGATTTTTCAAAGAAAGAAAAAATAATCATTGGTGTGCTTCCTGGAGATGGTGTAGGTCCAATCCTTATGGAGCAGGCTATGCGTGTATTAGGCGAGCTTGTGGGAAAAGAGATCGCAGAGAAAAAGATCGAGATCAGAACTATCGAGGGCATGGATATTGATACACGAGTAAAAAAACTACAGAGTTTACCGGATGAAGTAAGACCAAAGATCAAAGAGTGCGATGTGCTCATCAAAGGACCTATGGTAACACCAAGAGCTGGAGACGGTCTTCCAAATCTTGTCAGCGCAAACAGCCTTCTTCGTAGAGAACTTGAGCTTTTTGCAGCAGTACGTCCTATAAAGATTCCGGATCATAATATCGACTGGACATTTTTCAGAGAGAATATCGAGGGAGAATACATCTGGGGCGATAAAGGAATCCAGGTAGATGATGATCTGGCTGTTGATTTTAAAGTACAGACAAAGCAGGGCAGTGAGAGAATAGCAAGAGCAGCATTTGAATTTGCCAGAAAAAATCATAAGAAGAATGTCACAATCGTCACAAAAGCCAATATTGTAAAGCTTGTTGATGGAAACTTCATCAAAGCAGTAAGAAAAGTTGGAGAGGAATATCCGGAGATTGAGATACAGGAGAGACTTGTTGATGCAATGTGCGCTAAAATGCTTGATCCTGATTTTAACGAGGGAATCGAGGTTGTAGTACTTCCGAATCTCTATGGTGATATCGTCACAGACGTGGCAGCAGAGCACGCTGGTGGACTTGGAAATGCCTGCTCATCAAATATTGGAAATAAATATGCTCTTTTTGAGGCAATTCACGGAACAGCACCATATCTTATTGAGCATGACAGAGGAGAATATGCAAACCCATGCAGCCTGATCCGTGCAGTAGGACAGCTCCTTATCCATATAGGATATGCAGACAGAAATGATCTGCTTGAGAAAGCACTCGAGATCTGTACCGTGACTGAGAAAAAACTGGTTGTTACCACTTTCAGAGAGGATGCAAGCGCAGCAGAGTTTACAGATTATCTGATCGAAACCATTGAGAAACTCAGAGCATAAAAATAACAAAAGGATTTCTTAATCCTTTATTTTGAAAAGGATGTACCAGATAGGGCAATATATGGTAAAGTATTTTTATAGTAACTATTCAGTACAGAAATATGCGGTACCGCATATTTCGTAAGAAAAAGTATATTATGTAGGAGCAAGCGCCCATCAGCGAAGCTGATTCTAATGCGCTTGCGGCTCGCAACTGTGAAGGTACTGAACAGTTACTTTTTATAATCATAAATACCATATATTGTCTTATTACATACGGATAAAGGAGAAAGATATGAAGGATACAGATTGGGAGATTATTTACGAACTATACAAAAATCCTAACATGACAAAGGTAGCAAATCTTTTGTATATCACACAGCCTTCACTGACCAAGCGTCTGCAGCATATGGAGGAAGAATTTCAGGTTACGATAGTAAATCGTACAACAAAGGGGCTGGAATTTACAAAAGAGGGGGAGTACCTTGCGCAGCAGGCTAAAAAATATCTCGAGTTCATAAATCAGACGAGAAATGTTTTAAAAGAGATAAAGGATACCTCGGAGGGCGAAATCGTCATAGGAGCATCATATACTTTCAGTAAATATACGCTTTCGGACATTCTGCTGTCGTACAGTCAGTCTCACCCACATACAAGATTTTCGATAGTAAATGATCAGAGCAATATTCTTTTCAGGAAGATGTTTGAGGAATCCATTGATGTCGGCTTTGTAAGAGGTGACTACGATGGAGCGGTAAACCGCACACTGATCGCGGTAAACAGTGCATATCTTGTGACGCGCGAACCTGTAGATTTTGATGAGATACAGGATATGCAGTTTATTGGTTATAAGACGAATGACAAGAGCCGTGAGATATTAGAAGACTGGTGGAATGAGAGATTTGCCACAGAGATGCCAACTGGAATGACGGTAGGATATGTAGACGTAGCATGGCAGGTGGTTGCAAAGGGGCTTGGATACACACTCTGTTTTTTGCCGGATAATTATGAAAATGATTATGGATTGTGTCTTACTCCACTTGTCGATAAAAACGGGAAGCCAATCACAAGAAATACATGGTTTTTGTACTCAAAAAACAAGCGCATGACATCAGTTTTAGAGGAATTTGTAAGATATATAGAGGACAACTGCAACTACAAAAAGAGGGTGAAGGATGAAGGAAATAGACTGGAGGATACTGATAGTCCTGTATGAGAAAAAGAGCATGACCAAGGCTGCCGAAGTGCTTTTTATGACGCAGTCGGCACTTACAAAACGTGTCCGTTCCATAGAAAATGAATGGAATGTGGAAATAGTGCACAGGACAAGTCAGGGAGTGACTTTTACAGATGAGGGGAAATATCTTGTAAAAAAGGCACATATCATGCTTGATTTCCTAAAGGAGATTGAGACTCATTTTGCAGAACACCATACTGCAAAAAAGCTTCTTAAGATAGGGGTACCTAACTCGTTTGCTCGCATACATATGCCTGAACTTTTAAAGGAATATTTTGAGAATTATAACGAACTTCAGCTTCAGACGGTAAATAACCCAAGCGATATAATCATCAATCAGCTCACGCAAGGGAGTATAAATATAGGAATCATATGTGGTGATTTTCCGTATCTGGGCGAAAAAGTTTGCCTTTTCAGCGAGGAAATGTATGTGATCACGCCAAAGGGAGTAAAGATGGAAGATATCGAGCAGCTTCCTTTAGTTGAGTCGTATTTTAATCCGATAGTAAAGCTTACTGTAACACAGTGGTGGAGGAATCATTTTAATACGCTGCCTCATGAGACACATAATGTGCCATATGCGGACATTGCGATTGAGATGGTGGAGAATGGCCTCGGAGTGACATTTGTATTTGGAGACAAGTGGAAGGTAAATGAAGACAAAGCCCAGAAACTTGCCGTATATGATGCCACAGGCAATCCGGTCAGCCGCAAAGTATGGATGATGGTGGGGGATGAATGTTTCCAAAGTCAGGAACTTTCGAATTTTGTGTCGTTTGTTGAAAAATACTATGATGTAAATTAACGTTTGCCGTTAGGGTAATGTGCATATAATACATTCCACTTTGGAATGACTCTCATATTAGATTTGTGAATTTCCATTTGACACCGGAAGTTTCTATACTTAAGGCATAGAGATTACCGGTGTTTTTGATTACAAAGACAGTATACCGGAGAGAAAACGGAGGTAAAAAATATGAGCATTGCGTATGTAGGATGCAGGACAACCAGAGAGCGAAATGCGAGAGGAAAGGGGCTTAAAGTTTATGAGATCAATGACAGCACAGGAGACTGGAAAGAGATACAGTGTCTTAAAACAGAGGAGAATCCATCTTATCAGACTATGGATAACGATGAAAAATATCTCTACTCAGTACATGGAGATTTTACCATGGTCAGCAGCTACAGTATCAAAGGGGATGGTACTTTAGAGCATATGAACACAATAGATATCGGAGGAAAAAATCCGGTATTTATCACAGTTGACAAATCAAACAAATATGTAGTGGTTGCTACACTTCAGGGCGGAGCAGTTTATGTTATCAGACGTAACGAGGATGGAACACTTGGAGATATAGTGAGCAAAACCTGTATGGAAGGTCAGTCTGAGGGCAAGATTTCATTTGCACACCAGTGCATATGGGATCAGACAAAGACATATCTGTTTGTAGTTACACAGGCAAGACTCCAGGGCTATGGAATGGTAAGGGTGTTTAAATTTGATGAAAATCTTGGAACACTTACAGCAACTGATACATATTACTCACGCACATACGACGAGCCAAGACACGTATCTATCCATCCAAACAACAGATTTGTATATCTGATAAATGAAAAAGGAAACAAGATGACATTTTTAGAATTTGATGAGAAAACAGGAAAGATTGCGGCAAGACAGAATCTTCCGTCACTTCCTGATACATATACAGGAGAGGGACAGGCAAGTGCTTCCGTGCTTGACAAAGAGGGAAAAATCCTCATCGGTTCAAATCGTATACATGAGTCTATCGTGCTTTACCGTATAGATCAGAATACAGGATATATGAAGGAGCTTGGCTACTATCCGGCACTTGGACTTACACCTAGATTTATCTGCTTTGATCCTGATTATGAAAAGTTTTATATGGCAAATGAGGACAGTGATACTATTGTCGAGATGAAGCTTGACTCTGACAGCGGAAAGATGGAGTATACAGGACGCATCATTCCAACAGAGAGTCCAGTCTGCATCACCTTTAAGAAGGAGGTGTAGAGGTATGAATTTGGGGGCAGTTTCACTTATATTATTACTTGCAGCTATCGTCATAGGCTTTTGGAGAAAGGCAAATGTCGGAATACTCTGTATTGGTTTTTCTATGATACTTATGGTGGCATATGGGCTGGACAGCAAAGAAGTCATAGCTGGTTTTAGCTCATCACTTTTCATACAGATGGTAGGTATCACATATCTTTTTTCCATCATCAATGGAAATGGAACACTTGAACTTCTGGCAAAAAAGATGGTAGCTTTGGTTGGAAAAAGAAAACATCTGATACCATTTGTAATGTACATCCTGGGCTTTATAATCTGTGCAGTCGGACCGGGCGCTATTCCAAGCCTTGCAATCGTTCCGGTTATCGCTATTCCGGTAGCCATCTCAGCGGGGGTCAATCCGATCATGACAGCAGTTATCGGAGATCTCGGTGTTATGTCCGGCAGAATGAGTCCACTCACACCGGAGAGTGCGGTCGTACGTGAGCTTATGGAAGCACAGGGATTAGAAGGAAACACTATTCCTATCATGGTAGGAATGATAATCACAGCGCTTGTTGTAGCAGTACTTGTATATATATATTACAAGGGCTGGAAGATAGATGAGAGCGTAAGCGTGTCAGAAGAAAAACTGGCAAAATTCAATGTCAGACAGTGGTTTTCACTCGTTGGACTTTTAGTACTTGCTATAGGTGCCCTGTTTTTCTCATGGAATGTCGGACTTACAGGATTTCTTGTAGGAACAGTTCTTGTGGTACTTGGCGATGCTCAGGAGAAAAAAGCGATAGCCGGCATTCCTTGGAATGTAATACTTATGGTAATGGGTGTTGGAATACTGATGAATATTATTTCTATCTCAGGTGGAATAGATATTATGGTAGCCGGTCTTGAAAAAGTGATGGGACAGCACACAGCAGCAATGATCATGGCTATAGCAGCCGGTGTTATGTCATTCTTTAGTTCAGGTCTTGGTGTGGTATTCCCGACTCTTATTCCAACAGCGGGCGGTCTTGCATCAGGACTTGGTGTGAGCGCGGTACAGCTTGTGACAGTTATAGTAATTGGCGGTACGGTTTCAGGATTTACACCGATCTCAACAACCGGAGCACTTATCATGGCAGGTGTGGCACAGCAGGAAAATGCTGAGGAGAGATTTCCGCAGAACCGTCTGTTTATCGAACTTTTTGCAGTATCGTTTATGGCACTTGGAGTACTTGCAATATTTGCATTACTCGGCATATACGGACTTTATATATAGTTTGAAAAAGTAATTTTAAATAGATAATTCAGGAGGAATTAAAATGGTAAAATTATATGATGAGGGTGTATTTCTCGTAAATGGAACACAGATCGTTCCAGCATCAGAGGCAGCACCTGATATGAATAAAGATGAAGCAAAAAAAGGAACAATTGCATATTCTATATTAAAGGCACACAATACATCGGATGACATGGACAAGCTGAGAATCAAGTTCGATGCCATGACAAGCCATGATATCACATTTGTCGGTATCATACAGACAGCAAAGGCATCAGGACTTGAGAAATTCCCTATACCATATGTGCTTACAAACTGCCATAATTCGCTCTGCGCGGTTGGTGGAACAATAAACGAGGATGACCATGTATTCGGTCTTTCAGCAGCGAAGAAATATGGTGGAATTTTCGTACCACCACACGTAGCAGTAATTCACCAGTACATGAGAGAGACTATGGCAGGCTGCGGCAAGATGATCCTTGGATCTGACTCACATACCAGATATGGAGCACTCGGAACGATGGCTATCGGAGAAGGTGGTGGAGAGCTTGTAAAACAGCTTCTCTGCGACACATATGATGTGGCATATCCGGGAGTTATCGGAATTTATCTGGAAGGAAAGCCAAATCCGGGAGTAGGACCCCAGGATATCGCACTTGCTATAATCGGAGCAGTTTACAAAAATGGATATGTAAAAAATAAAGTAATGGAGTTTGTCGGACCGGGTGTTGCTTCCATGACAACAGACTACAGAAACGGTGTCGATGTAATGACAACAGAGACAACCTGTCTTTCATCAATCTGGAGAACAGACGATGATACAAAACATTTCCTTTCAGTACATGGAAGAGCAGGTGAGTACAAAGAGTTAAATCCGGCAGATTGTGCATACTATGATGGAATGGTATATGTTGATCTTTCAACAGTAAAACCTATGATCGCACTGCCTTGTCATCCAAGCAATACATTTGAGATCGATGAGCTGAATGCAAATCTTCCTGATATCCTGCACGAGGCTGAGGAAAATGTGCGCGCACTTGCGGAAAAGAAAGATATTCCATTCAGCCTGACAGACAAGGTAATAGATGGAAAGCTCCATGTACAGCAGGGAATAATCGCAGGCTGTGCAGGAGGAAACTATACAAACGTGATGGAGGCAGCCCACATTTTAAAGAATGCAAAGACTGGAAACGGAGAGTTCTCATTATCTGTTTACCCTTCATCAATGCCTGTATATTTAGACCTCGTGAAAAAAGGTGCCATATCAGAGCTTATGGCAGCAGGTGCAGTGCTTAAGACTGCATTCTGTGGACCTTGTTTTGGAGCAGGAGATACACCGGCAAATGATGCTCTTTCGATCAGACATACCACAAGAAACTTCCCGAACAGAGAAGGTTCAAAACCGGGTGTCGGACAGCTTTCCGCAGTGGCACTCATGGATGCAAGATCTATCGCAGCAACAGCCGCAAATGGTGGAGTACTCACATCAGCAGAAAAATATGCAGATGATTACACTGTACCTGAGTATGAATATGATGACAGCACATATCAGTCAAGGATCTACAACGGTTTTGGCGCAGCAGATGAAAATGCTGATCTGGTATACGGACCAAATATCAAGGACTGGCCACAGATGAGCCCGCTTGAGGACAATATCCTCTTAAAGGTCTGTTCAAAGATCATGGATCCTGTAACAACAACAGACGAGCTGATTCCCTCAGGTGAGACATCATCATACAGATCAAATCCTCTCGGACTGGCAGAATTTGCTCTCTCAAGACGTGATCCGGAGTATGTCGGCAGATCAAAAGAGGTAGACAAAATAGAAAAAGCAAGAAATGCTGGAAAATCAGTTACAGACGTTGAACCTCAGTTAGAAGCTATATATGCAAAACTCTCTGAGAAATTCGGAAATATCGATATCCAAAAGACAGAGGTCGGCAGTATGATCTACTGTGTAAAACCAGGTGATGGCTCAGCGCGTGAGCAGGCGGCAAGCTGTCAGAGAGTGCTCGGTGGACTTGCAAATATATGCAGTGAATATGCTACAAAGCGCTACCGTTCAAATGTTATGAACTGGGGAATGATCCCATTCCAGATGAAACAGGAGCCACAGTTTGAGGTGGGCGATTACATCTATATCCCTGACATAAAAGCTGCACTTGACGGTGACATGCAGGATATAAAAGCATACGTAGTCGGAGATGACATAAAAGAAATCTCACTCTACATTGCACCGATGACAGAGGATGAAAAGAAAATCGTCCGTGCCGGATGTCTCATAAACTACAACAGAACTCGCAGATAACTAACTGCTTTAAATCTCCTTAATAGAAAAATGTAATGACAGGATAGCCTTTTGGAATTGGAAACCAGAAGGCTATCTTGTTATACTTTAATCAGAAACAAGGAAAAACAATGTTTACGGGATGTAACTTTAAAATTATTTAAGAGATTTAACAGGGAGGCGGCACTATGATGGCAGCAAGACAGATAAACTATGGGGAAATATTTGGAGCGTATGTAACAAAGGTACAGTATGAGAGCGTAAGCAAAAAGCTTCAGGAGAAAAGAAAAGCAAGAGGCAGTGAACTTTTCGGAAAGGAAGTGCTCGAGGAAACTGTAGAGGACTATATTGAGCAGGCTTAATATAATAAACAGGAGTAGCATTTTTCATGCTACATCAAGAATTTGGACAATGCAAAAAGACCTCGTAGGAGGTCTTTTTGTAATACATACTTGTGGGAACTGTTTTTTGTAAAGCATAGATTTAGAAGAATTTTACAATATCTTCCGGAGACTTGCGCTTTGGCTTTGTAGGTTCTGTCTTTCCGTATCCAACAGCGATGACTGCGACAACAGTCTCTGTCTCAGGGATGTCTAATTCCTTGCGGATAGCTTCTCCATTGCGGATTCCCATGATAAGAGTATCGAGGCCAAGCTCTTTTGCTTTAAGGACAAAGTTCTCATTGTGAAGTCCGAGATCGTAGTATCCCCAGCCGTTTCCACACTCGTTATCAGGATTACCCTCACGGTCAAAGCCTGAACGGTTTGAGACAAATGTTGTAATGACAAGAGCTGCTCCGTGAGAGCTATTTGCGTTAAATTCAGGCAGACAATTTGCAGAGAAACTTGCTTTTACTTCGTCACTTAATATACAGTAATATCTTGCTGTCTGTGAGTTTTTCCAGGAAGGAGCCTGGATACCGGCCTCTACCAATGTTTTTATCTGATCTTCTGTTACGGCTTTTGTCTCATCAAAAGCGCGTACACTTCTTCTTGCTTCAAGTAATGCTTCAAATTCCATGATTTTTCCTCCGATATTTTGTAATTTAAATTGATAGTTAGCAATAACTAACACGCTAAGTTTAATCTATATCAAATGTCAGACTATGTCAATATATATTAAGAAAACATAGCCATGTTGCATGACAGTAGTATTACTGTATGTTTAAATTCTTACCAGCTCATACTCATTAGTTCCAAGCCCGATTTTTACAGCATGCTCGATACATGTTTTCCACTCGGCATCAGGATGTGTCATATGGAAATGATCATGTTCGTCATGTGAATCATGGCTTTCGTCAGTGTGATTATGAGCCAGATTGCGGGCGAGTATACTTCCCTTTACTGGTGTCATCTGGTTGCACAGATCTGCACAGGCCTGATCGAGTGCGACAGGATCAAATGATGCTAGCATACCGACATTTGGTATGATCGGAATATCGTTTTCGGAATGGCAGTCGCAGTTTGGCGAGACATCGCAGATGAGAGATACGTGGAAACAAGGACGATCCTTGCAGACTGCAAGACTGTATTCTGCCATCTTGTAGTTGAGCATGGCAACCGAATCAGAAAAATCGGCAGCGATGGCATCCTTAGGGCAGACAGCCAGACAGCGTCCACAACCAACGCATTTGTCATGATCGATATGTACTTTGTGATTTTCCATGATAGGTGCACCGTGAGCACATATTCTCTGACATGAGCCACAGCCTACACACTCAGCCTCGTTTACGCTTGGCTTGCCGTCGCAGTGCTGCTCCATTTTTCCGGCACGTGAACCGCAGCCCATACCGATATTTTTTATAGTACCACCGAAACCTGCCATCTCGTGACCTTTGAAATGAGTAAGTGAGATAAATATATCAGCATCCATGATAGCATGTCCGATTTTTGCCTCTTTTACATACTCTCCATTGATAGGAACGAGAGTCTCGTCTGTTCCCTTAAGACCATCTGCAATAAGGACATGACAGCCAGTCTGAAGCGGTGAAAAACCATTGACATATGCGGTGTCAAGATGGTCGAGCGCATTTTTACGGCTGCCGACGTAGAGAGTGTTGCAGTCAGTAAGGAATGGCTTGCCACCGAGTTCCTTAACATAATCGGCTACAACTTTTGCATAGTTTGGGCGCAGGAAAGCAATATTTCCATACTCTCCGAAATGTATCTTGATAGCTGCATATTTCTCATTGAAATCAATATTTTCAAAACCAGCTGTTTTCATAAGACGGTGCAGCTTCTGAAGAAGATTTTCATGTCCTGTAGCTTTAAAATCTGTAAAAAATACCTTTGATTTATCCATTTTTACCTCCGTTTTCCCTTGCTAGTGTATATTCAATTCAAACTTCCCACATATGGAATGTCGCTGGTGCCGGCATTTACTCCCACTAGACTAAGGAATCGTGAAAGCGTATGTCACAGGCGAACACCACGGCTCAAATGTACAACTGTAAAATGAACATAAATAATCAAAAGAGCCCAAAACCGATGCCAACAAATTAGCAATCAAAGCGGTTCTGCGACCGACAACCGCGCAGCCCGCATCCCAGACGGCGTCATTCCCAAATAAAGTGTGGAAAGTTTGATCTTTTAATAATATTATAATAGCACGACTGAAAAATCGCAAAATTTTTTTGATATATGTGCGAAATTATTTGAAAATGAAGGTGTGACATAGTAAACTATTGGGCGTAGATATATGCGAAGGGGAGAAAACATGCATAATTTCAGACAAAAATATATCGGAGACAGGGCATTTTATAAGAGATATATGCTGCTTGCCATTCCGATGATAATACAGAATGCCATAACCAATCTGGTCAGTTTTTTGGACAATATAATGGTTGGACAGCTTGGAACAGAGCAGATGTCGGGTGTGGCGATAGTTAACCAGTTGATATTTGTATACAATCTGGCAGTTTTTGGTGCCGTTTCGGCAGCGAGTATATTCGGAGCACAGTATTTTGGAAAAGGTAATCACAAGGGGCACATGTATTCATTCAGATTTAAACTGTATGCAGCACTTCTGGTTACAGGAATTACAATACTGCTTTTTGTCACAAAGGGATCAGCTCTGATATCACTTTATCTGACCGATACTGCTGGAAATGGTGCAACGGACGAGGCACTGAAATATGGAATGGAGTATATAAAGATCATGTTGGTCGGACTCATTCCATTTGCCATAAACCAGGCGTATGCAACGAATATTAAAGAGACAGGACAGACGCTTGTGCCGATGGCAGCAAGTTTTGCGGCTGTAGGAAGCAATGCGGTGCTGGATTTTCTGCTTATATTTGGAATAGGACCACTTCCACGGATGGGAGTGGCTGGAGCTGCGCTTGCGACTGTTATTTCAAGATATATAGAGGCAGTGATCGTAATTGGATGGGCGCACAAAAATACTGACAAAAACAGATATCTGGCAGGTGCATACAGAGGCATAGGAATACCGGCTGATGAGCTGAAAGCTATTATAGTCAAAGGACTTCCACTGATGATGAATGAAGTGATATGGGCGGCAGGAATGACTGTAATTACACAGTGCTATTCAGTGAGAGGACTATCGGTTATCGCAGGACTAAATATAGCTTCAACCATAACAAATCTGTTCAATATAGTATTTATACAGCTTGGCTCATGCATAAGTATAGTAGTGGGACAGTATCTTGGGGCTGGAGAGCTAGAGAAAGCAAAAGATGCGGACAACAAGATGATAGTGTTTAGTGTATTCTGCTGTACGATTATGGCAGCACTCATGCTGCTAGTAGGAGGTTTATTTCCAAACATCTACAATACAACAGGCGAGATCAAAATGCTTGCGACAAGATTTATCGGAGTGTCGGCTGTTATAATGCCATTTTGCGCATTTACACACGCATCATATTTTACACTCAGATCTGGTGGAAAAACTGTCGTTACATTTCTGTTTGACTCGGTTTTTACGTGGGTGATCGTCGTACCGGTGGCTTTTTTCCTGGCAAAATATACAGGACTTGGTATTGTGACGGTATATTTTCTTGTACAGGCAACTGAGCTTGTAAAAGTTGTGATCGGATATTGCATGGTGCGAAGCAATGTGTGGCTGGTGCAGATGGTGTAAGGAGGAAATATGAGCGAAGAAGTACAGCACAAGCGTCGTGTGCGCTACAAGGGAAAATACCCTAAGAAATTCGAGGAAAAATATAAAGAGTTAAATCCTGAAAAATACAAAGATACAATTGAGCATGTCATCAGTAAGGGAAACACCCCTGCCGGCATGCACATATCCATAATGATAAAAGAAATCATAGATTTTCTGGACATAAAGCCGGGACAGGTAGGATTTGATGCTACACTCGGTTATGGTGGACATACAAAAGCCATGCTTGAACAACTTGAGGGCCAGGGGCATATGTATGCCACCGATGTAGATCCGATAGAGTCAGAAAAAACAAAAAAACGTCTGGCGGATGCAGGATTCGGAGAGGATATACTTACTATAAAATTGCAGAATTTCTGCACGATAGATGAGATTGCAAAAGAAGTTGGTGGATTTGACTTTATACTTGCAGATCTTGGTGTATCATCAATGCAGATAGACAATCCCGAGCGTGGATTTTCATTTAAGGTAGACGGACCACTGGATCTGCGCCTTAATCCAAAAGCCGGTATAAGCGCAGCAGAACGCCTTGATAATATCTCTCGAGAGGAGCTTGCAGGCATGCTCTATGAAAACTCAGACGAACCATACTGCGAAGAGCTGGCAAAAGCAATCACAGATGAGATCAGAAAAGGCAACCGCATTGACACGACAACAAAGCTTCGCCAAATCATAGAGCAGACACTTGATTTCTTACCTGAAAAAGATAAAAAGGATACGATAAAAAAGACCTGCCAGCGCACATTTCAGGCACTTCGCATAGATGTAAACCGTGAATTTGAGGTGCTCTACGAGTTCATGGAAAAACTTCCGGGAGCATTAAAACCTGGTGGAAGAGCAGCCATACTTACCTTTCATTCAGGAGAGGACAAGCTGGTCAAAAAAGCACTCAAAGCAGGATACAAAGCAGGAATATACAGTGACTATTCAAAAGATGTGATCCGTCCATCGGCACAGGAATGCGCACAGAATGGACGTGCCAGGTCGACCAAAATGCGTTGGGCTGTCCGCGCAAAACAGTAATCACTATAGTTCTATAGTCCTATTGTCTTATTGAGAAAAATGATTTATGATTTATTTGTTATATGACTGACGGATAAGTGGGACAACCACATGAAATATAACAAAAAAGAGCCGACCGTCTGGGCGATAAACCCGGATAGCCGGCTTTTTTTAACATAAAAATTTTTAATATTATTTTTGAAAATACTGCCGTAAAGTAAGGATGAGGTGGGCTGCATAATGGTTCAGATGACGAATTCGAAGCTGCTTAGAGGCTGTAAGAATTATGTCAATTGGCAGCAATGCACGTGCATGGAAGCACGGGCAAGGCGTTCCGCACCATGGCAGGCGCGTAAAAGCCGGCTGCGTCCTATTTATAGATACCATCATCATAATTCCTACAGCGTCTTAGCAGCGTAGATCTGAGTCAGATGAACCACTATGTTATCCCACGTCATCTGAAAACCTGCCACAAAATGGTATGTATCAAAATTTGAACATCAAAACATATTGACAAAAAAATAACGGTCAGTATATACTAACTACAGTCAGACATAACTAATAAACGACAAAATTCGCACAGTCAGTCTGATATAATTTATGGTAACAATTCAACTTTATAAAGCAGCACAACGCTGTCTATTTTTTAGGAGGATATCGCAATGATAGAAATGAAAGAGTGGGATGGATTTGAAGGACGTCTTTGGAAAGAAGAGATCAACGTTCGCCAGTTCATTCAGGACAACTACACTCCATATGACGGAGACGAGAGCTTTTTAGCAGATCCAACAGATGCTACAAACAAGCTATGGGATGCTCTCCAGAGATTACAGAAAGAGGAGCGTGCCAAGGGCGGAGTTCTTGACATGGAGACAGAGGTTGTAACAGGCATTACAGCTTACGGCCCTGGATATATCGATGAGTCATTAAAAGATCTCGAGCAGGTTGTTGGTCTTCAGACAGACAAGCCATTAAAGAGAGCATTCATGCCATACGGTGGAATCAAGATGGCTGTACAGGCCGCTGAGACTTATGGTTACGAAGTAAGCGACAAGCTCAAAGAGATCTTTACAAAATACCATAAGACACACAACACAGCCGTATTCGATGCATACACACCTGAGATGATGAAAGTTCGTCATGCTAAGATCCTTACAGGACTTCCTGATACATACGGACGTGGACGTATCGTTGGTGATTACCGTCGAGTAGCATTATACGGACTTGACCACCTCATCGCAGAGAAAAAGAAGGATAAAGCAAACTGCGGATGCGGACAGATGACAGACGATGTTATCCGTTTAAGAGAAGAGATCGCAGAGCAGATCAAATGTCTTGAGGACATGAAGAAGCTTGCAGAGATCTATGGATACGATATTTCAAGACCTGCAACAAATGCAAAAGAGGCAGTACAGTGGTTATACTTCGGATATCTTGCAGCAATAAAGACACAGAACGGTGCAGCAATGTCAGTAGGACGTGTATCTACATTCCTCGACATCTACATCAAGAGAGATATGGACAAGGGTATCCTTACAGAGCAGGAAGCACAGGAACTTATCGATCATTTTACAATGAAGCTTCGTATGGTTAAATTTGCACGTATTCCTTCATACAACCAGTTATTCTCAGGTGATCCTGTATGGGCAACACTTGATGTAGCCGGAACAGGTGTGGATGGACGTTCAATGGTAACAAAGACAGATTTCCGTTTCCTCCATACATTAGAGAATATGGGACCTGCACCAGAGCCAAACCTTACAGTGTTTTATTCATCAAAACTTCCTCAGACATTCAAGGATTACGCAGCACGTATCTCAATCGAGACAAGCTCAATCCAGTATGAGAATGATGACGCAATGAAGCCTGTATGGGGTGATGATTACGCAATCTGCTGTTGTGTATCTGCAACACAGACTGGTAAAGAGATGCAGTTCTTCGGAGCTCGTGCAAACCTTGCAAAATGTCTCCTTTACGCTATCAATGGCGGTGTTGATGAGAAATCAGGCGAGCAGGTAGGACCAAACTACGCACCAATCACAGCAGAGTATCTTGACTATGACGAGGTAATGGCAAAATACGACAAAATGATGGATTGGTTAGTAGACATCTATGTAAATACATTAAATCTTATCCAGTACATGCATGACAAATATTACTATGAGGCAGCAGAGCTTGCGCTCATGGATACAGACTTAAAGAGAACATTTGCAACAGGAATCGCAGGATTTTCACATGTAATCGATTCTCTTTCAGCAATCAAATATGCAAAGGTTAAAGTAGTACGTGACGAGAACGGAATCGCAAAAGACTTCGAGATCAAGGGAGACTTCCCTAAATACGGAAATGATGATGACCGTGCAGACGAGATCGGTGTATGGCTTCTTAAGACATTCATGGACAAGTTAAAGAAGCATCACACATACCGTGATTCAGAGCCAACGACATCAATCCTTACAATTACATCAAATGTAGTATACGGAAAAGCCACAGGAACAATGCCGGACGGACGTAAAGCCGGAGAGCCACTTTCACCTGGAGCAAATCCATCATACGGTGCAGAGCAGAACGGACTTCTTGCATCACTCAACTCACTTACAAAACTTCCATATGAGTGGGCACTTGATGGAATTTCAAATACTCAGACAATCAACCCTGGCGCACTCGGCAACAACGAGGAAGAGAGAATAGACAACCTTGTAAATGTAATGGACGGATATTTCGATCAGGGTGCACACCACCTCAACGTAAACGTATTCGGAAAAGAGAAACTTATCGATGCAATGGAGCATCCTGAGAAAGAGGAGTACGCAAACTTCACAATCCGTGTATCAGGATACGCAGTTAAATTCATCGACCTTACAAGAGAGCAGCAGCTCGATGTAATCGCTCGTACATGTCACGAGAGAATGTAATATGATCTAAGGAGCAACGGAACAATTCGTAGATCATATTAAACTAATAAAATTAAACCAGATACGACATACTAGAATGTGCAGGCTTCGTGCCTGCATATTCTGATTACTCACTCAAATAAATATAGGAAGTTTGAGTTACGAAAAAAGTATGCACAGGAGGGCACAACATGGGAGAAACACTGGGAAGAATCCATTCGGTCGAGAGCTTTGGCTCGGCAGACGGACCGGGAGTAAGATATATAGTATTTTTAAAGGGATGCAACATGCGCTGCAAATATTGCCACAATCCAGATACATGGGCAAAATGCAGTGAAAATGATGACGCGCAGCTTATGAGTCCGTCGCAGGTATTAAAGACTGCCATGCGTTACAAGGCCTACTGGAAACAGACAGGTGGAATCACGGTAAGCGGTGGAGAGGCACTGCTTCAGATAGATTTTGTGACAGAGTTGTTTAAGCTTGCCAAAGAAAAAGGAGTAAATACATGCCTTGATACATCAGGCAATCCATTTACAAGAGAAGAGCCATTTTTTAGCAAATTCAATGAGCTCATGAAGTATACAGATCTTTTTATGCTTGATATAAAGCATATAGACGACGATGAACACAGGAAGCTTACAGGCCAGACGAATAAAAATATACTCGATATGGCAGGATATCTGTCCTTAAATGGCAAAAAAATGTGGATACGCCATGTGCTTGTGCCGGGCATAACCACAGATGAGAATTATTTAAGACAGCTCCGGAATTTTATCGATACATTAAATTCCGTGGAAAGAGTGGAAGTGCTTCCATATCATACACTTGGGGTATTCAAGTGGAAAGAACTTGGAATACCTTATCAGTTAGAAGATGTTGATCCGCCTACAAAGGAACAGTTGGAAAAAGCAAGAGAAATCCTGCATTGCATATAAGTTCGTTATTTGATAATATGATTAATGAACTTACTGCTTTTTTGAATAGTGAGGAAGAAATATGGCAGCCACTACAATGGGGACTTTTTACATCATGGTCGCACTGATGTGCGTTATGATACTTGGCCTGATATTAAGGCGTCTTATCTGCATAAAAGATAAAAATTTCAAAAAGAAAAAGCTTATTTTATCAATAATAATTGCTATAGCAATCTGCATCGCAGATACGTTTACCGGCTTATTTTATTATGGGGTTATAACTTCTAGTGGCAGGACTGCGTATGCGCTCAGCTTTGTGGCACATTCACTTGTTTTGATGCTGTCATATACATGGTTTTTGTATTCGGAAGAAATTCAGGGATCGCATCTTACAGATACATTGTCTGGGAAAATACTCTGCGCGCTGCCCGGAATTTTAGTATTTTTATTACTCATTTCCAATAGAAATACAAAGCTTATATTTTATTTCGAAAAAAATGGCACATATCACAGAGGCAGTCTTTTTTCATTATTCGTGATTGCAGAATGTGGATATGTTCTTTTTAGTGCAATAAAAGCACTATACTTCTCTTTTATGCCAAAACACTATGAAGACAGGATAAAACTGCGCATAGTGGCATCTTACGCATTTTTGCCGATCATAAGCGGCATTATACAACGATTCGTTGTAGTTTCCCCGGTATTTACATGTGGAATAACATTGGGATTTCTGCTTGTATACAGCAATCTGTATTTACTTTTTATTTTGCAGGATAGCCTTACAGGACTTGCAAATATGAATGCGTTTGATGCATATATCGCAAACAGGATAAAGCATATATCACAGTATGGTCAGCTTTATCTTATCTCCATAGATATTGATAATTTTAATGAAATAAACAATAAAATGGGTGTCGATGAAGGAAGTCGTATACTTGAGACCATAGCTGTGGTGATCAAAAATACGATTTATGAGTATGATGGTTTTGCATCGCGCAGTGGAGCTGACGAATTTTTGATAGTAATTGAATCAGAAAACGAGCATACGGTCAGGTATGTATGTGATTCGATCGCAAAACAGCTTATTGTGGAGGATATATCAATCTCAACCGGATATGCAAAATATACGAATCAGACCATACCTCAGTTGATATGTGAGGCTGCACAGAGCAGACAGCAGATAAGTGCCCATACCGAGACTAAAAATAATAAAAATAGCTCAGTACATATAGATAAATCACCTGTAGACATATCTGGCTTAGAGGGAGATTTCTTCCCGGTATTATCTGCGTGGTCAGACAAGAATTATATATTTGTGACAAACATGCAGACAAATGTCACAAGATGGACGACAAATGCCATGAAATTTATGGGAGAAGAAGGAGAGTACATGAGTGATGCCGGTGAAAAATGGCGCACATGTATACATCCGGATGATGTGATGGAGTACCAGAAAGAGGTAGATGCAGTATTTTCCGGACGAAAAAAATATTTTGACAAAATGTACCGGGTGAGAGGAAAGGATGGCATATATGTCAGCTGTACCGGATTTGGACAGTTTATACCTGGAAAAAACGGAGAGCCTGATCTGTTTGCCGGTGCAATAGTAAACAATGGAATATCAGACAATGTAGACTCAATCACGAATCTATGGGACACTCATGCATTCAGCAGTTTTCTTGGAAAAACGCTTGAGAAGACAAGAAATGCAGCAGTTCTCGTGATAGGCATATGCAAATATGGTCATGTAAATGATACATACGGATACGTGCTTGGAAATGAGCTTTTAAAGCAGTTTGCAGATGAATTATTTGCATATATATCACCAAAGAAAAGGCTCTTTAGGTTAGATGGAGCTAAATTCGCTTTTGAGTGTGAGGATGGAGATGAGAAGCTTCTTTCGGAAATGTATGACAATGCAAAAGAGATTGCAAAGTCAAAGCTGTTTCTTGGTGAGTATCATGTACCGCTTCGCATAGCAGGAGGAGCTGTTGTCGTACACAATTATGAAGGCGGAGAAGACACTATATTGACAAGTGCCATGTATGCTCTTGAAATTTCAAAGCATGAAAAACATGGTGAGATTGTCTTTTTCGACAACAATGCAAATGAAAGCGATATAGGTAAGGTAAATAGAATTGTGGAAATACACAAATGTGTGACCGAAGGATGTAGAAATTTCATGCTCTATTATCAGCCTATAGTAAATGCAAAGACCGGAGCCATTGAAGGTGCAGAGGCACTTATACGCTGGAAAAATGATGAATATGGTCTGGTGTCACCGGATCAGTTTATCCCGTGGATGGAAGAAGATCCGTGCATATATACGCTCGGTAACTGGATAATAGAAACTGCCATAGAAGCAGCACTGGAATTCAGGAAAGTTATACCGGATTTTTTCATAAATATAAATATTGCAGCAACACAGCTTGAAAATTTGCAATTCAGAAATGATCTGCTTGAGATAGTAAAAAGTCATGGTTTCCCAAAGGATGCTCTGTGGATAGAACTCACTGAGCGATGCAAGGATCTTGACCATACATTCTTAATGCAGGAGATAGAGTTCTTTAAGAAAAATGGAATACAGATAGCTTTGGATGATTATGGTACTGGTGCTTCGTCGCTTAGCCTGGCAATAGAGCTTCCGGTGGCTGAGGTAAAGATAGATAAATCGTTTGTTAGTGGCATAAAAAATGACACGTTAAAGCAGGCTCTTGTTGAGTCGATCATCGCATTTGCCAGAAAGCTTGACATAAGGTGCTGTATAGAGGGCATTGAGGATACAGAAACAGCTGATTTCCTATTGCAGTATGATCCTATGTATTATCAGGGATATGCATATTCAAAACCGGTGCCGGGGGCTGAATTTATGAAGCTTATTGAAGAACAGTATCGCATGCTTTTTACATCATAGTGTGACCAATATCCAAAAGAGCAACGCATAGCTTGACATCAACAGTTTATCATGATAAAGTTTAAAAAAGTGAAATATGAACGAAGGCGTTCTGCATTTATGCAGAGCGCCTTTTGTCGTTTTCTTTTACATTATCGTAAGAGGAGGAGTATAACATGAACGAGCTGATTATGCATACAGATAACGTTAATGAGCTGTTGGCGAGATATGGCGTAAAGTTTGGAATCTACAAAAACAATACTTTTAAGGAGCAGTTGTTTCCGTTTGATTCAATACCAAGAGTGATAGAACATGAGGAATTTCTCTATCTTGAGCGTGGACTAAAGCAGCGAGTAAAGGCGCTTAATTTGTTTTTAAAGGACATATACAGCCAAAAACAGATTATAAAAGATGGCGTGGTGCCGGAGGAATTTGTTTTTGCGTCCAGCGGTTATATGGCAGAGTGCGAAGGCGTGATACCGGTAAAAGATGTATATTCCCACATTTCGGGAATTGATCTTGTAAAAGGCAAAAATGGGCAGTGGTATATACTGGAGGATAATCTAAGAGTGCCATCAGGTGCATCTTATCCTATGATAGCAAGAGAACTTTGCAGGCGATGTTCACCGGAGACTTTCAAATGCACCAAATTAGATGATAATCGCAATTATGCCAGACTTCTTAAAAAGACAATGGATTATGTCAATGTGGGCGGGCACAACGTGATACTGACACCGGGAAGATATAATGCAGCATATTTTGAGCACTCCTATCTGGCTGAAAAGACAGGTGCACATCTTGTAAATGGTTCAGAACTTACTGTCGAGGATGACAAATTGTATTATATTACTGCGGCAGGTAAAAAAGAACGCGTTGGCGCAGTATATCGTAGAATTTCTGATGAGTATCTGGATCCGATGAATTTTAACCCGCAGTCTCTGATAGGCATTCCTCATATATATGATGTGTTCAGAAAAGGAAATGTAGCACTGCTCAATGCACCTGGAAACGGAGTAGCTGATGACAAAGGTATTTATTATTTTGTTCCAAAGATGATTAAGTATTATCTCGGGGAAGAAGCAATTCTTCAAAATGCGCCAACATATCTGCCATTTTATGAAGATGATATGAAATATGTATTAGAGCATTTTGATGATCTTGTTTTAAAGGATGTGGCAGAGGCAGGTGGATACGGTGTCGTTTTTGGCAATTCGATGACAACACAGCAGAAAGAAGATTTTATTAATCTTCTAAAAAGTGAGCCACGCAGATTTATAGCACAGGAAGTGATCGATTTCCAGGATCTTGACATAATGGATGAAGGAAAGCCGGTTCCAAGAAAAGCGGACCTAAGGGCATTTGTACTTACATCTGATGAGCCTGTAGTCTGGAGAAGCGGACTTACAAGATTCTCAAGAAATCCGGATTCATTTATAGTAAATTCTTCACAAGGAGGAGGTTTTAAAGACACATGGGTATTATCTCAATAGAACAGGCAAACCGGCTATATTGGCTCGGTAGATACACAGAACGTGTATACACGACAATTCGTATGTTTTTTAAGAGTTTCGACAATATGATAGATGAAAATGAGGAAAGTTATATATCATTTTGCACATCGGTTGATATACCAAATATTTATCAGTCTAGAGATGATTTTTTGAAACGTTATCCGTTTGACGAGGAAAATCCGGATTCTATCATAAGCAATTTAAACAGAGCATATGACAATGCGATTGTGCTTCGGGAGAATATCACGACAGAAGCACTTTCGTATATACAGCTCTCAATCTATGAAATGAATAAGGCAAAGAAAAGCAGCGCACCATTATTTGAACTTCAACATGTGCTGGATTTTATTCTTGCATTCTGGGGCACAATAGATGATAGGATAGACAGCGAGCAGACACGAAATATCATAAAAGCAGGTAAACGCATAGAAAGAATAGATATGTATGCAAGGCTCGGTGTAGAAAAAGATGAGCTACTAAGAGAAGTGCATAGAATGATACCAAGAGTTACAAGAAGCGGTCTGCCATACAATGAGGCTGAGCTTGAAAATGTAAAAAAACTGGCAGAACAGGAGATTATCGATTATTATGGTATTGTATCCAATGTAGAAAATATTTTACAGGTATAATAACTTTTAATAAAAGGAGTAATCAGGGATGTATTTACAGTTCAATTATCAAATGAAGATCCGGTATTCACTTCCGGTGAGCAGATGTCATTTTACGATAAAGTGCATTCCAAAAGACACAGCAAGGCAGAAATTGCTGTGCAAAGAGATTGCCATGGATCCGCAGACGGGATATTCATATGGAGAGGATTCATATGGCAACAAAACCATATATGGCCATATCACCGAGGCACACGATTCATTTTTATTCCACATAAACGGAAGAGTAGAAATAAATGATCCGGGATATGAAGAGACTGCTGTGGAAAACAGGATTGGTATGTATAGATATCCTTATGGAAAATGCATTCCGGGTGAAGCTTTAAAGTCATATTTTAAATCAATGAACATTGACAGTTGTAGTAATAATTATGAAAAATGTATTCGCATTATGAAAAAGCTACATGAGGATTTTGCATATGTACCATCCATGACAGGAGTCACTACGGATGCGGAGGAAGCTTTGACAATGGGAATGGGTGTATGTCAGGATTATGCGCACATATACATTGTTTTACTCAGGCTTGCCGGAATTCCCGCGCGCTATGTATGCGGACTTTTAGCTGGAGAGGGAGCAAGCCACGCATGGGTGGAGGCTTTGTGCGATGGCAGGTGGATAGGCTTTGATCCAACGAATGACTGTCATATAAACAACAGTCACATTAAGCTTGCAGATGGAAGAGATGCGTCAGAATGTGCGATAAATAGAGGAATCATGTTTGGTGGAGGCACCCAGACGCAGGAGATTTTGGCTATGGTTAAACAAATACAGACATAAGAGGAAAAAATAATGATAGAGACCATTACTTCGGTGAGACTTCCGATAGATGAGGTACTCCGCGTAAAGAAAAATCGTATAATGCCGGAAGGTATGGAAAAAGATAAGAAATTAAAACGCATAAGTATCGTGACAGGTATACATGGAGATGAGCTCGAGGGACAGTATGTGTGCTATGAGCTGCAAAGAAGGATCGCCATGCAAAAAGAAAATCTGTCAGGGATAGTGGATATATATCCGGCTATGAATCCTCTGGGAATAGACTCTATAACAAGAGGAATTCCGGCATTTGACCTTGATATGAACCGGTTATTTCCGGGAAATATCGATGGAAATATGACAGAATACCTGGCTGCCGGGATTATAGAAGATGTATCAGGTTCTGATTGTGTTCTGGATATACATGCCAGCAATATTTTTCTAACAGAAATACCTCAGATAAGGATAAACGAGCTGCATGAGAAGGAACTTGTGCCTCTTGCCAATCGCTCGAATGTTGATTTTGTGTGGGTTCACGGAGCAAGTACTGTTCTTGAATCCACATTTGCATACAGCCTGAACAGTACACATACTCCGGTACTCGTAGTTGAGATGGGAGTAGGAATGAGAATAACAAAAGCATATGGAGATCAGCTAGTCGACGGTATATTTAGTCTGATGGAGTATCTTGGAATATGGAACGGACTGGTAAAACCTACAAGAAAACCGATAATCTCAAGAAATCCAGACGATGTAAGTTATCTTAATGCAAAAGTCAGTGGTATATTTATACCTGTTGTAAAGCATTGGGAGAAGCTTAAAAAAGGCGATATAATAGGAAAAATTGTAGATCCACTTGGTGGCAATGTGCTTGATGAGATAACAGCTCCTGTTGATGGAATACTTTTTACAATACGTGATTATCCGGTTGTGGACGAGGGCTCGCTTGTAGGCAGACTGCTAAGAAAAGAGGCATGTGGGGAGGTTTGGCATGAATAGGATTACACTGTATGAGATGGTAGGACTTTACCGCGATAATTTCCGTGTCAGAGCCTATGAGTTCGGAGAGGGCGAAAAGTCAGTATGTATTGTGGGAAGCTCCAGAGGAAATGAAGCCCAGCAGGTTTATTGTTGTTCAAAACTAATAAAGAAATTCCGCCAGCTCGAGGAGGAAGACCGAATAAAAAAAGGCCATAAAATACTTATCATTCCATCAATCAATCCATATTCGATGAATGTGAAAAAGCGATTCTGGCCTACTGACAATACCGATATAAACCGTATGTTCCCGGGATATGATCTCGGAGAGACAACGCAGAGGATTGCTGACGGCATATTCAGGGAAATTTCTGATTATAAGTTTGGAATACAATTTACATCATTTTATATGCCGGGCAATTTTGTCCCACATATCCGAATGATGGATGAAGGCTATAGCAGCAGTGATATCGCATGCCAGTTTGGACTTCCTTATGTAGTAATAAGAAAAGTAAGACCATATGACACAACTACACTCAATTATAACTGGCAGGTATGGGATACACAGGCATTCTCTATATATACGACAGCGACAGAACAGATCGATCCAAACGGAGCCGGACAGGCTGTGCTTTCAATCATGAACTTTTTATCAGCGCAGAATATAATAAAATATAACAGTCCCAAGGTAATGGATTCACATATTATATATGACACGGATCTTGTTTCTGTAAGGACATCAGAATCAGGGATTTTTGAGCCGCTTGTCGGGGTAGGAGATGCTGTAAAATTTGGCCAGCCACTTGCAAATATCATTCATCCGTATGAAAGCGAAATTATAGAAACTTTGTATGCACCGGTGGATTCTAAAGTATTTTTCATACACAATGAACCATTGACATATGCAAATACAGCAGTGATAAAACTGGTACAGTAATTGAGAAAAATTTATCAATCATGTCTAAAAATTAACTATTATTGAAATCACAGGCATAGTAATTTACAATCTATTTATAGAACAGTTACGGATATTTACACTGGAAGCAGAAGGAGAGGAAAATGAGTAGATTGGAAATCCCGGCACCAGACCGGGCACAGCTTGTGATTGAGGGACTCTACAAGGATCTGGAGCGACGAATTGAATCTAGTCCACCGGGACTGTGTCCTGTAGACCTCACAAGGGCATTTCTGGAACTTTGTCATGCACAGACCTGTGGAAAATGTGTGCCATGCCGTGTAGGACTCTGGCAGCTTAAAAACATGCTTACTGATGTCATGAACGGAGAGGCTACACTTGATATATTAAAAGAGATGGAGGAGCTTGCAGTATCCATAATGGATTCCGCAGATTGTGCGATCGGATATGAAGCGGCAAATATGGTATACAAGAGCCTGATAGGCTGTCGTGAAGATTATGAATCACATATTTTGCATGATAGCTGTATGAGTCACAGCAAACAGCCTGTTCCATGCGTTGCATTATGTCCGGCACATGTAGATATACCTGGATATATAGCACTGGTGCATGAGGGCAGGTATGCAGATGCTATCCGTCTTATAAGAAAAGACAATCCATTTCCTACGACATGCGGTTTCATATGTGAGCATCCATGTGAGGCGAGATGTCGTAGAAATATAGTAGATGACGCGGTAAATATCCGCGGACTAAAGAGAGTGGCGGCAGATTATGCCGGAGAGGTCGATCCACCGGCATGTGCACCATCCACCGGAAAGCGTGTGGCAGTAGTAGGAGGCGGACCGGGAGGCATGTCAGCAGCTTATTATTTACAGCTCATGGGACATCAGGTTACAGTATTTGAGATGCTTCCAGAGCTTGGAGGAATGCTCCGTTATGGAATTCCTAATTACAGACTGCCAAAGGACCGACTTGAGGAAGATATAAATGCGATATTAAAAACCGGTGTTGAGGTAAAATACGGACTTCGCATAGGCAAAGATATGACTATACAGAGCCTGCGAGAAGAATATGATGCAGTACTTATCACAATAGGCGCAAGCACTGATAAAAAGCTCGGTATAGAGGGAGAACAGTCAGAAGGTGTACTGTCTGCAGTTCAGTTTCTGCGTGATGTAGGAAAAAATCAAAATCCTGATCTGACCGGACAGGAAGTGGCTGTAGTAGGTGGCGGAAATGTGTCCATGGATGCTGTGCGCACTGCACGAAGATTAGGAGCAAGAAAAGTAACCATTTTGTACCGCAGACGTGTGGCTGATATGACAGCACTTCCGGGCGAGATCGAGGGCGCGGTGTCAGAGGGAATAGAGCTTATGACATTAAAAGCTCCATCACGTATCGAGGCAGATGAAAATGGCAGAGTAAAGGGCATCTATGTCACACCTCAGATGATAAGCCGCATAAAAGATGGCAGAGCCAGCGTCAAAGCTACAGGTGAAGACGATATATTCGTACCGTGCCAGACGCTTATTGTTGCGATCGGGCAGGATATCGAATATCAGCATTTTGCAGAGGCTGGAGTTCCTGTTGAGAGAGGCAAAATCGTCACAGAGCGTCATGGTGGAATAGAAAATATCCCGGGAGTTTTTGCAGGTGGAGACTGTGCGAGCGGCCCGGCATCGGTTATCAAGGCTATTGCGGCAGCAAAGGTAGTTGCGGCAAACATTGACGAATATCTCGGATACCGTCATATTATTTCATGTGATGTTCAGATACCGGAGGCAAGACTTGATGACAGACCTCCTTGCGGAAGAGTGAATCTTTCAGAACGAGAATCAGGAGAGAGAGTCCACGATTTTGAGGCAGTAGAATTTTGTATGACAAAAAAAGAAGCCTGCCAGGAATCAGGACGATGTCTGCGATGTGATCATTTTGGATATGGAATTTTCAAAGGAGGCCGCGAAGAGGAATGGTAAATCTTACAATCGATGACAAAAGAGTTTCGGTTCCTGAGGGAACAACGATCATGGAAGCCGCAAAAATGAGCGGCATCCCGATACCAAAGCTGTGTTATCTGAAAAACATAAACGAAATAGCAGCATGTCGTGTATGTGTTGTCGAGCTTGAGGGAATGGACAAGCTTATCACATCATGCAATAATGTGGCAAAAGAAGGCATGGTAATACATACCAACAGCCCAAAAGTTCGAATGGACCGCAGGAAAACAATCCAGCTTATTCTATCCCAGCACGACTGCAAATGTGCGACCTGTGTCCGCAGTGGAAATTGTACGCTGCAGACAGTTGCAAATGACTTAAATATTATAGATCTGCCTTACAAAGAGCGATTTGAGACAGAACCATGGAACAAAGAGTTTCCACTTATCCGTGATTCGCGCAAATGTATCAAATGCATGCGCTGCATACAGGTCTGTGACAAAGTGCAGGGGCTTAAAATTTGGGATGTCACAGGAACCGGTTCAAGAACTACAGTAGGTGTTTCCGGAAACCGGAATATAGAAAATGCACCATGTGCACTCTGTGGCCAGTGTATCACGCATTGCCCTGTTGGCGCACTAAGAGAGCGTGATGATACAGAAAAAGTATGGGAAGCTATTGCAGACGAGAAAAAAATCGTAGTTGCACAGATTGCACCGGCAGTGCGTACTGCCTGGGGTGAGTCTCTAGGTTTAGATAGAAAAGATGCCACAGTAGGTAAAATTGTACACGCACTTAAAAAAATGGGAATAGATTATGTTTTCGATACAGCTTTTTCTGCCGACCTTACGATAATGGAAGAAGGAAATGAATTCCTTGAGAGATTCAAAAAAGGCGAGACAAAAGTACGTCCTATGTTTACCTCATGCTGTCCGGGATGGGTACGCTTTGCAAAAGCAAAGTTTCCACATATGGTGTCACAGCTATCTACCGCAAAGAGCCCACAGCAGATGTTTGGAGCTGTCATGAAGACATATTTTGCAAAGAGCATCGGTGTGGATCCGGAGAATATCTATACAGTTTCCATCATGCCATGCCTTGCAAAAAAAGGTGAAGCCGAAATGGAACTTTTTTATGAAGAGTACGCAGGACATGATGTGGATACAGTGCTTACAACAAGGGAGCTCGAGCGAATGATACGCTCAGCACATATACTTCCAGAGACACTGGAAGATATGCAGTTTGATTCACTCATGCGTGAAGGAACCGGAGCCGGTGTGATATTCGGAACGACCGGAGGCGTTATGGAGGCGGCAATCCGTTCAGCATACTATCTGGTAAATGGAAGAAATCCGGATGCCGATGCATTCCACGTTGTAAGAAATGATATGGAAACCGGTGTGACGGAGGCTTCGGTTACACTTGGAGACGCTAAAGTCAGTGTGGCAGTTGTCTGTGGTCTTTCAAACACAGCAAACCTGCTTGAACGTATAGACAGAGGCGAGGTACATTATGATTTTGTGGAAGTAATGGCATGCCCGGGTGGCTGCGTAGGCGGGGGCGGACAGCCGATCCACGATGGCATGGAACTTGCATCAGAGCGTGGGGCAAATCTCTATTTCCTCGATGAAAATGCTAATTTGCGATTTTCACATGAGAATCCTGATGTGTTAAAGCTGTATCAGGATTACCTTGGAAAACCGCTGTCGCATATGTCACATATGCTGCTGCACACGGATCATACATTATAAATCATATCATCAAATATATTTTGAAAGTCCTTAAAAAATGAAGCTGATTTTCATATTTTACAGCGTAATCAATATCTGCTGTTGATATGGAAGTCAGCTTTAATAATTCTGGTAGAATTCGGCTTGTAAATCATTAGTTTATCATGTATGATATAAAAAATTCGTAACTGTTCTGTACTGAACAGTTACAAAAATTTAAACTTTCTACACTTTATAGGCAGATATAGGAGAAATTTATATGGATATAACAAAAAACAGGCTTCAGCATATACTTGATGCTATTAATGAAAATATTTTTTATAAAGATACAGAAGGGCGTTATACACTCGCGACACATGTGTGCAGTATGTTAAACAGTAATGGTGATCCGGATTTTACTATTTTTGGTAAAACCGACATGGAGATACAGCCGGATAAGGAACTGGGTAAAAAGTTCTATGAAGAGGATATGCGCATTGTCAAAACCGGAGAGAGTCTGAAATATATCGAGGAAATGCAATTTGGAGAGGATGTCTATTATTATGAAATAACAAAGAATCCAGTAATAGACGATGATGGAAGCATAATAGGGATTGTCGGTGTTATTAAAGATATGACCGAATTATTAAAACTCCAGAAACAGCTTGAACATTATAACATTACTGACATGATGACGCAGACTTTTAACAGATCATATTATGAGTCTGGCAAATATAAGGAAGATTTGAAGTATCCTGTTTGTGTT
>CAVICC010000023.1:0-35347 GCA_963641405.1 bacterium
CCGGAATCCAACTTAAAAATCTTAAAAATTTGTCTTGACAAATGGGTTCACTTTACTTCTTTGGACGGATGAAGAAAAACTTTAAAGGTCGATGTGTAATACAATCGGTGAGTAAGTCAAAAGATGTATGTAGGACGTACAGTGATATTCAAAAAGGATATTTGGATATATTACAGTCTAATGATGATGTCATAGAAATACGCTGTAATGTGATTTTAGACGGATTAGAAATTGGTGATTATACATCAGATTTTGTATGTGTAAAATCTGGAAATGATTTGATGGTTCGTGAGTGTGTAAATCGTAAACATTTGATGAAACTTTTGCTGCGCAAGTACAGTCTTGGAATGAGGCAGCGTCTTTGGATCGCACAGGCGATCATGGAGCAGCCGGACATACTGATACCGGATGAGCCGATAAACGGACTCGATAAACAGGGTGTAGCTGATATACGCAAGCTTTTGCTGGAGCTTAAAAAACAGGGGAAATCATACTTCTGGCAAGCCACAATCCGGCAGACATCGAGCTACTGTGTGATGAAGTATATGAGATGGAGCTTGGAAATATAATAAATTTCAGTTAATAAAAAGTTTATATTTTTTATTAGCACTCACTATTGACGAGTGCTAATAATAGTGCTATAACATACTTGTAAACAAAAGAAAGCAAATTTCCAACAGGGAAGTTACAAGTATAGAAGGAGGAATGACTTATGTTATTAACAACTACAAACAACAACTTATTTGATACATTTTTCGGTGATCCTTGGTTCAACGATCCTTGGTTTGATGACAGAGACATTCATAAGGCACAGAAGAAATTATACGGACATAACGGAAAGCGAATGATGCTCACCGATATTAAGGAAAGCGATAAAGGCTACGAACTCGAGATGGATCTTCCAGGATTCAAGAAAGAGGAGATCAAAGCTACTCTGGAGAATGGTTATTTAACCGTTACAGCAGAGAAGGGCTTAGAGAAAGACCAGAAAGAAGATGGCAAGAAGTATATCTGTCGCGAGCGTTACGCAGGAAGCTGCCAGAGAACATTCTATGTTGGTGACGAGATCGTGCAGGATGACATCAAGGCATCTTTTAAACATGGAATCCTTCGCCTGGATATTCCAAAGAAGCAGCCTAAACCACAGGTTGAAGAACATAGATGTATTTCTATAGAGTAATTTGTAATATGGTATTACAGATATATGCGGTACCGCATATATCGTAAGTAATTGTATATTTTGTTAGAGCAAACGCCCATCAGCCTAGCTGATTTTTATGCGATTGCGGTTTGCAACTGTGAAGGTACTGAACAGTTGTAAGGATAATGAGATAAATAGCAAGCGGGCTGCATGTGCAGTCCGCTTGTCTGTTGTAGGAATAAAATTTATAGCAACTGTGAAGGTTCTGAGCAGTTACGATTTTTATTATAGGAAGGCAGGTGAGTACAATGGCATCAAAGAGAGATTATTACGAGACTCTCGGCGTAGATAAAAAGGCTGATAAGGCTGCGATAAAAAAAGCGTACCGTAAGCTGGCAAAGAAGTATCATCCTGATACAAATGCGGGAGATGCGCATGCTGAGGAGATGTTTAAGGATGTCACGGAGGCATACAATGTCCTGAGTGATGAGAAAAAACGTAAGCTCTATGATGAGTTTGGTTTTGCAGGTCTGCAGGAAGGCTTTTCTGAGGAGGCTGCAAGACAGGCCGCACAGGGCGGCTTCGGTGGATTTGGTGGTTTCGGTGGCAATGGTTCATATAGC
This sequence comes from bacterium, assembly GCA_963641405.1. GTDB lineage: Bacteria > Bacillota > Clostridia > Lachnospirales > Lachnospiraceae > Roseburia. Next base: position 1,765 of record CAVICC010000023.1, read on the forward strand.
TCAAATGGTGGACCGTTTACACATCAGGAATTCCATTTTGAGAACGGTTCAGGGGAAATGGATGATATTTTCTCGATGTTCGGAGATATGTTTTCTCATGGGGGAGGTTCCGGAAGTCGTGGCTCGTACAGTGCAAACGGCTTCTGTGGAAACGGCTCCGGCTGGAGTGATTTCACAGGAGGCTCAGAGCGTGGACGTTCAACGAGTCGAAAAGGCTCAGATGTTATGGCTGATATCTCAATCTCGTTTGATGAAGCTGTTTTTGGATGCGAGAAATCTATTTCGTTACAGGATCCGTCCACAGGCAAGGTTTCTAATCTGTCCATCCATATTCCGGCAGGAATCGAGTCGGGCAAGACGGTCAGACTTAAAGGACAGGGCAATCCGGGCAGAAATGGTGGTGCCGCAGGTGATGTACTCCTGAAGGTAAATGTGGCTCCGAGCAGAGAGTTTGAACGTAAGGGACAGAATGTATACAGCACAGTCCGCATACCGTTTACCACAGCGGCTCTGGGTGGAAAAGCCAGAGTACATACACTTTACGGAGATGTAGAGTGCAATATAAAGGCAGGAACGCAGGGCGGCAGCAGGATACGTCTTAAGGGCAAGGGTATATCAAGCATGAAAAATCCTTCTGCAAAGGGCGATCAGTATGTGACTGTAGAGATACAGGTACCGCGTCAGCTTTCACCAAAGGCAAAACAGGCACTTGAGGCATATAAGGCAGTGCGCTAAAGGGTGTGTTATATAGAAAGTCTAAATTGTATTTTAGAATGGAATCCGCTATACTATAATTATTGTAGTGCAGCGGATTTTTGCTGTAAGGTACTGACAGTTACGAAAGGATACAAAATGAGTAATTATATAATGGATCTTAGAAAAGTCGTAGGACATGCGCCTTTACTGCAGGCAGCAGCGAGCATTATCATAGAAAATGAAAAGGGACAGGTGCTTCTCGGAAAGCGTACAGATAATCATCAGTGGGGCTATGCAGGCGGTTCTATAGAGCTTGGCGAGACTGTCGAGGAAGCTGCAAAGAGAGAACTCTTTGAGGAGATGGGACTTATTGCAGAGGAGATGGAGTTGTTTTATATCAATTCAGGCGAGGAGACTCATTATACCTATCCTAATGGGGATGAAGTCTATAATGTGGAGATCATATACATATGCCGCAAATATCACGGTACGATAAAGCGTCAGGTAGAGGAAGTTGAGGAACTTAAGTTTTTCAACGTGGATGATATCCCGGAGGATATTTCTGATCCGATCCGACCTGTATTTCGTGAGTATATAAAGATGAGAAAAGGATAAAAAGATAAACTTTAACGCTTTAAATAAAAAAAGTGCTTGCGCATGTTCTCCAAAAGAGGTATCATAGTACAAAAATGAAACACTTAGGAGGATTTATAATGGAAAAGCGTATTTCAGGTCACACAGGCTTATTAGCACTCATCGGATCACCAGTTGGTCATTCAGGTTCACCAGCTATGTACAACTATAGTTTTGAAAAACTTGGTCTGGATTATGCATATGTTGCATTTGATATAAAAGAAGACAAAGTAAAAGATGCTATTGCAGCAATGAAAACTTTCAACATGCGTGGATGTAACGTAACCATGCCGGATAAGGTAGAGGCAGCAAAATACATGGATGAGCTTTCACCGGCCGCACGGATCATCGGAGCTGTAAATACTATCGTAAATGACGATGGCAAACTTACAGGTCACATCACCGATGGTGAAGGATTTGTTCATAATTTAAAAGATCACGGAATTGACATAAAAGGAAAGAAGATAACAGTAGCCGGAGGTGGTGGCGCTGCTACAGCTATTCAGGTACAGTGTGCATTAGATGGAGCTCGCGAGATCACTATCTTCAACAAAAAAGATGCTTTCTTTGAGCGTACATTACAGACAGCAGAGAAAATCAAAAAGGCAGTTCCTGATTGTGTTGTGAATGTATACGATATTGATGATACAGCCAAGATGACAGAGGAAATTCAGTCAAGCGATATTTTTGCAAATGCTACTATCGTTGGCATGAAACCACTTGATGACCAGAGCGTAGTAAAAGATCTATCAGCATTCAGACCGGGACTTGTAGTTGCAGACGCAGTTTACAATCCGGAGGAGACAAAGCTTCTTCGCGAAGCAAAAGAAGCCGGCTGCACATGCGTAGGAGGAAAAGGAATGCTCTTATGGCAGGGAGTTGCCGCATTCAAGCTTTACACAGGACAGGATATGCCTGTTGATGATGTGAAGAAACTGTTTTTCAGCTAAAATAATATTTGCTAAGATTATTTTAAATAAAACAACAGCCCATGGTTTCCCATGAGCTGTTATTTTTTGGAGTTTTTTAGGTATTTATTTAAAGGAGAATTTATAACTTATCCAGACTGCAATTAAGCAGCCTGAAGGAGTTACCATATTTTATAAATAATCGTGACGGGCAAGTACGTTTAAGATATTTCTACCTTCCTCTGTACCCTCGATAATTCTGCGGGCACGCTTGCTGTCTCCGATATTTACTATTTCAACATTGGTATCGCTGAAAGCTTCTTCAATCTCTGAAAGAACAGGAGTGTTTGCTCTCATACCAAGGCAGATGAATCCATAGTCGAATGGAACCTCTTCGATTTCACCAGAAGGATTCTTTACGATGAAACGGTCATTCTTGACTTCCTGAAGTGCAGTGTTAGTCATCTGTTTTACACCGTATTTCTTCATCTTTGTATTTGTGTCACACTTTGTGACTGGATCAAGACCGTTACCGATCATTGGAAGCATCTCAACCATAGATACCTCTGCGCCTCTTTCTGTGAAGAATTCCATCACGTCAAGACCTACGGCACCACCACCGATGATAGAAACTTTTTTGCCTTTCATATCTTCTGGGTACTCGTTGATGCGCTCGATCATCTTTAATACTGTAGCTACGTTTGTGCCATCTTTGTCAACAAGATCATGAAGACCTGTGATAGGTGGAAGAGTAGGTACAGAACCTGTTGCATTAACTATAATGTCAGGATTTAATGATTTAACCATATCAGCAGTAGCTGATGTGTTTTTGAATATAAATAAGTTGTGAAGCTTGCTTGCACGATGAATCATGTAGTTAGGGAAATCTGCAAGACGCTTCTTGTCAGGAATCTTAGAGATAACTGATGCAAGTCCGCCAAGCTCTGCTTTTTTCTCGATGAGGAATGTTGTACATCCAACTTCAGCTGCTGTACATGCTGCCTCAAGACCAGCAGTACCACCACCGATAACAACTACGTTGCAAGGCTTATTTACTTTTGTCTTCATGTAATCCTCACCGCTGTTTACGGCTGGGTTTACTGTACAACGGATTGGCTGATTAAGTCCGATACGGTGTCCGGCACATCCGATGTTACATGAGATACATTTTCTGATATCGCACTCGTTACCGAACTCTACTTTGTTAACCCACTCAGGATCAGCGATAAGTCCACGTCCCATACCGATGAAATCAGCATCACCTTTTTCAAGGATCTCCTCAGCAACTTTTGGATCACGGATATTTCCGACTGTCATACATGGTTTGCCATATTTTTCTTTTACAGCTTTTGCCATGTAAGAACGCCATCCGTCTGGTAAGTAGTTTGCATCGATCTGGTACTGGATAGATCCGTTAAGACCACAGGAAACGTCGAATACATCTACTTCCTTCTCAAAATACTGTAAGTACTCAAGAGTGTCATCAAGTGTATTTCCACCATCCATGAACTCGTCAGCACTGATACGTACGAAGATAGGGAAGAATGGTCCAACCTGTTTACGAACCTCTTCGATAACTAATTTTGCAAATCTTGCACGGTTCTCGGCAGAACCACCGAACTCGTCAGTTCTCTTATTTGTGATTGGTGAGAGGAACTGGCTGATAAGGTAAGAGTGTCCAGCATGGATCTCAACTGCATCGAAACCACAGATCTGAGCACGTTTAGCTGCCTCACCGTATTTCTTTACGATATGAAGAATCTCTTCTTTCTCAAGAGGTCTTGGGATCTCTCCACCCTCTTTTGAAGGTACATCTGAAGCAGATACAGGCTGCATTCCGATACGTGAGCTCATTGCAGAAGCTCCAGCGTGGTTGAGCTGTACAGCGATGCATGCGCCATGCTTATGAACGCTCTCGCAAAGCTTGAAAAGTCTTGGAATGTAGTTGTCAAGGTCGATACGAAGCTGTGTAGTTCCGTTAGAGCCCTGTGGAGAGTCAACACTGGCATTCTCAACGATCAGAAGACCTGTGCCGCCTTTTGCTCTCTGCTCATAGTAATTGATATGGAGGAAACTCATCTCTCCGTTCTGCTCACCGTAGTTTGTTCCCATAGGTGTCATGACGATTCTGTTTTTAACTGTCATTCTGCGCACTGTCATAGGCTCAAAAATATGTGGATATTTGTTCTTCATAGTTATTAATCTCCTTAAAGTAATAATCAACTGTGATAACCGGGTGGGCACACGGTTATATACATTTGCTCTTCATGAGGTTGTATAAATGAGATAGTATAAATCAAATTTAATAAATGATTGTTATTTTCTTAACAATCACGGCTATAACTTCATTGCTTACCTAAAATCTACACCAGAAAAGCATATATGTCTAATGCATATTTTTGTTATAATCCATAGATTTTATCTATCATATGTTGTAAAATACTGTTAATGCGTAACTGTGAGCATGATTAAACAGTTACGTGTAGGAATATTTAATGTAAGAAATATCAAGGAGAACTATATGAACTTAAGTCAGTTACAGTATTTTAAAGTTCTTGCACAGGAGGAACATTATACAAGAGCGGCCCAGATACTTTCAATCACCCAGCCGTCGCTTAGCCATGCCATATCACAGCTTGAGCAGGAACTTGGTACACGTTTGTTTGAAAAAAAGGGTAGAAATGTAGTTCTGACAAGATATGGCAGGATGTTTCTTCCTTATGTGGATGAATCGTTAAAGGTGCTTGATGAGGGAATCCAGAGAGTAAAAGAAGTAAATGGAAGCAGACAGGGAATAATCCATCTGGCTTACATATATACATTAGGAGGCGAGTTTACACCCAAAATGGTGCGAAGATTTCTCGATGCTTACCCGGATTATGATATAGAATTTCATTTTACGGTTGGAACAACAGGAGAGATCATAGAGGGATTAAAGGAGGACAAGTACGATATAGTTTTCTCTTCTTATCAGGCTGGCGAGACAGATGTGGATTTTAAAAAGATCACAAATCAGAAGCTTGTCCTTGCAGTACCGCAGGATCATCCTCTTTCCATAAAGGACAGCGTCGATCTGCGTGATACGATAGAGTTTCCTCAGATTTATTTTCAAAAAGGCAGTGGACTTAGGCCGGTAGTAGATCAGATGTTTGAGGAGATAGGGCAGTTCCCGAAAGTGGCATTTGAGATGGAAGAGGATTCGAGTATGGCGGGACTTGTGGCACAGGGTTTTGGAATTGCTGTGATGCCGGATATCCCGATACTCAAATCGCTTGGGGTAAAGACTCTTGATATATACAACCCATCGTATGAGAGAACTGTATATCTTGCCACCCTAAAACAGCACTACCTGTCTCCGGTGGCAAAGGCATTCATACACTTTGTGCTGGAAGAAACTGGCAACGGATATAATTATGATTAAGCAGCCTAGCGGCAGCTTGCGCGCACAAACTCTATGAAGCGCTGTATAGCGGGAAGTTGATATTTCCCGGTCATGTATCCCATGTACACAGTATGTGAGAAAGATTCATGCGATGCAAGATGGCGTATACATATATCGTCGCGGTGTATTGCATCGACATCGGCAACAAGCGCTATACCGAAATTCTGTGCCACAAGGGAGGCGATTCCGTTCTCATCTGGGGATTCGCATATGAAATTTGGAGTTATGTCATGTTTCTTAAAAAAACTTCTTGTATACTTGCCAAGGCCGGAGTGCCTGGCGTACCCAAGTACCGGATAATCCCCAAAATCAGTGGCTTCCACGGTATCTTTAAGAGACAGCGGATGCCCTATGGGAAGTATGGCAACTATTTCCTGCCTTATAATAGGAACAAACTCGATTCCGGTTTCATCCGGAGAGTATGAGCCAAATATGATATCATACTTGCCCTTTCTAAGCCCTTCTATATTTACAGAAGTGATATCCTGGAAAAAATTAAATGTAATATTTTTATTCTCTTTCTCTGAAAGAAATGAGCGGACAATAGAGGGAATAAATACTTTTGACAGTGGAGAAACATAGGCGATATCTATATGTCCACCGTCCGTTGAGAGCTGATGCATCTTTGCTTCAGCTCTTTTTACGTCATCGAGTATCTGCGTGGTATGCTCTAAAAATACTTCGCCTGCCTTTGTAAGGACGACATTTCTTCCTCTTTTTTCAAACAATGTGACACCAAGTTCGTCCTCGAGAGAAGTGATCGAGCGACTGAGACTTGGCTCTGTAATATTTAATTTTTCAGCTGCCTGATTGAAGTGCTGGAGCACTGCAGCTTGGTAAAAATAGCTTAATTGATTGAGCGTCATGTATAAATCTCCTTGAAACAATAGATGTTATCTATAGATTACAAAAATAATACCTGTATTTTGTGTATATTATATATCAATTAATGCACGTAGTCTACTAATAAACAACAAAATAAGCATTGGAAGTATTAAAAATTATGATGTATAATATCATTATCAAAGGTTGTTAAGTTTTTAACGAAGTGGGCGATAGTTAAAAACTAAATGAGATTTACATTACAAAACAATAATATCTTATTTCAAAAGGAGATTATATCATGGCAGAAAGAATTACAGGACACACAGAACTTATCGGACTTATGGCTTACCCAATCAGACATTCAAGCTCTCCAGCAATGCACAATGAGGCATTTGCATATTTAGGACTTGACTATGCATATCTTGCATTCGAGGTTGATAATGAGACACTTGAGGACGCTGTAAAAGGTATCCGTGCATTAAAGCTTGTAGGATCAAACGTGTCAATGCCTAATAAAACAGTTGTTGGTCAGTACTTAGACAAACTTTCACCAGCAGCAGAGCTTTGCGGAGCAGTAAATACAATCGTTAATGAGAATGGTGTTCTTACAGGACATATCACAGACGGAATCGGATTCATGCAGGCTCTTAAAGACAATGATATCGATGTTATCGGAAAGAAAATGACAATCGCAGGAGCAGGCGGAGCTGCAACAGCTATCGAAATTCAGGCTGCACTTGATGGAGTTAAAGAGATCTCAATCTTCAACATCCATGACAAATTCTGGGCAAATGCTGAGGAGACAGTAAGAAAGATCAACGAGAAGACAGATTGCAAAGCTACTCTTTACGATCTTGATGACAAAGAGAAATTAAGAGAAGAGATGGCTGATTCTTACATCTTCGTAAACGGAACAGGTGTTGGTATGAAACCACTCGAGGGAATGTCAGTAGTACCTGATAAATCATTCTTCCGTCCTGAGCTTATCGTTATTGACGTACCTTACTCTCCACTCGAGACAAAGATGCGTTCTATGGCAAAAGAAGTTGGATGTAAGACAATGAACGGTCTTGGAATGATGCTTTTCCAGGGCGCAGCAGCATTCAAGCTTTGGACAGGAAAAGATATGCCAATCGAGCATATGAAGGAGGTATTAAATATCCGTTATGATGACTAAGAGAATTCGTTTATGGTAAAAATTATTAGAAACAAGGTTTAAAAGGAGAATTCAAATGAATAAAAAATATTTACCAAGCGCATTGATCCTTTATTTGAACTATTTCATCCACGGAGTAGGATGTTCAATACTTGGACAGGCAGTTATTAAAGAGGCACTTGCTGCTTCATGGCAGGTTGAAGCTATGGCCATTACAGCCATCTCAGCAGCTCTTGGACTTGGAAGACTTATCGCTCTTCCATTTGCCGGACCACTTTCAGATAAGCTTGGACGCCGTATTTCAACAGCAATCGGAAGCGGATCATATGCTATTTACCTTATCGGACTTGCACTTGCATTCAATGCCGGACCAAATGGCGGATATCAGATAGCTTATGTATGTGCTATTATCGGTGGTATCGCAAACTCATTCCTTGATACAGGAATTTATCCTGGTGTTACAGAGATCATCTACAAAGCACCTGGTGTTGCAACAATGGGAATCAAGTTCTTTATCGCTATTGCACAGATGCTTCTTCCATTTGTACTTGGAGTAACAGTTGCAACAACTGCAACAGGACTTACATCTTACAATACACTGTTCTTCGGATGCGGAATCATCTACATTGTACTTTTAGTACTTGTCATGATCTTCCCTCTTCCTGACACAGACAAAGGTGCAGGAGAAAAGAAAGAAGGACTTATTGCAAGCTTAAAACATACACATTTCTCTATTGAGTCTATCGCAATGATCCTTATTGGATTTACATGTACAGGAACATTCCAGTTATGGCTCAACTGTGCACAGAACTTTGCAAAAGAGAATGTTGGCTGGGCTGATCCATCAGTTATGCAGACATACTACTCAGCAGGAACAATGCTTGCACTTATCGTTACTGCACTTTTAACAAGAAAGATCAAGGACGTAAGATTCATCCTTGTATATCCTGTAATCTGTCTTGTTACAATGATAGTTGTACTTATGGGACAGACAAAACCACTTATGATCGCAGGTGCATTCATTATCGGATGGGCAGGCGCAGGTGGACTTTTACAGATTGCTACATCTGTATGTAATATGCTCTTCCCAAAGATCAAGGGAACAGTAACAGCGCTTGTAATGATCGCTTCATCACTTTGTAACTACACAATCCTTACAGCAGCATCAAAGATGCAGCCATCACAGGTTATGGTTATGAATATCGTGCTTACAGCAATCGGAGTATTACTTGGATTGTATGTAAACCTTCGTTACACAAAGATGGTAGAGCTTTCTAAAGAAGATTAGTAACTATTCGCAAAGCAAAAGAAAGGCAGACTATAATGAACACAATTAAAGTCAGAGATATAGAAATCGGTGCAGGCGCACCTAAAATTATCGTTCCTATCGTAGGCGTTACAAAAAACGATATCATCGAGGAGGCAAAGACATTTGACTCTATCCCGGTAGATGTTGTAGAGTGGCGTGTTGACTGGTTCGAGAATGTATTCGAGTTTGACAAGGTTGAGGAAGTATTAAAAGAGCTTCGTGAGGCTCTTGGAAATATTCCACTGCTTATGACATTCCGTACTTCAAAAGAGGGCGGAGAGAAAGCAATCGAGCCTGATGCATATGCCAAGCTTAACATCAAAGCTGCACAGACAGGCTATGTAGATTTCATCGATGTAGAGATCTTTACAGGTGATGACATCGTAAAGAAAATCATCGATGGAGCACATGAGGCAGGAGTAAAAGTTATCGCTTCTAACCATGACTTCTTCAAGACACCTGCAAAATCAGACATCATCTATCGCCTTAGAAAGATGCAGGATATGGGAGCAGATATCCCTAAGATCGCAGTTATGCCACAGAGCAAGCGCGATGTACTTACACTTCTTTCTGCTACAGAGGAAATGGTAACAGATTATGCCGACAGACCTATCATCACAATGTCTATGGCAGGAACAGGTGTTATCAGCCGTCTCTGCGGAGAAGTATTTGGTTCATCTATGACATTTGGAGCAGCAAAGAAAGCTTCTGCACCGGGTCAGATGGGCGTTGAAGATCTCGAGACAGTTCTCGGATTACTTCACAAGAGCATGTAATTTTTGATATGGGAAGTTTGAGTAAACTGTTACAAACAAATAAAAGCGTTGGGGAATTAAATTGCCCCGGCGCTTTTTGCCGTCGTATAGGAAAAAAATATAGAAATTAGTAGAAATAGACAGTGAAGTTTGATAAAATATTAACATATAATCTTAATTAAAATTACTATCAGAAAGGGGATATTACATGAAGAAAATATTACATTATCTGGATGAATATCTTGAAGAATTCTTAATGGTCATTTTCCTGATAGCAATGACACTTATCATGGGGATTCAGATCTTTTCCAGATACATACTTGGCATGTCATTGTCATGGTCAGAGGAAATTACGAGGTATCTGTTTATATGGTCAGCATTTTTAAGTGTCAGCCTGTGTACACGCAAATGCATCTCAATAAAGATAGACCAGTTTATACAGCTTTTCCCCAAAAGAGGAAAATCACTTTGGAAGGTACTTAATCTGACAGTTGAGTTTGTATTTTTTGTCTATCTGATACCATATTCATTTATTTATCTGAAAAATACGATAGAGAGCGGGCAGGTTAGCCCAGCCTGCGGACTTCCAATGTATTATGTACAGTCGGCACCGTTTATCTGCTTTATCATAACAGCATTCCGTATCGCGCAAAGATGGGTAGGCGAGTGGAAAATCGTCCTTGGCAAAGATAATAAGCCTCTTGAGGAGGGAAATATTGCCTCTGTTATAGAGGAAGCTGTCGTAGAAGAAGAGAGAAAGGAGAAATAGATGTCAGCAGTAGTAGTTTTTATATTGTTTGTAATATGTCTCGTTATTGCGATTCCTGTATCTATTTCCCTTGGAATCGTTGCAGTTTTACCGGGCGCATTTGATCCGTCATTTACAGCAAGTGCCAGCTATGTGGTTCGTTCGATGCTAGGAGGCATCGACAGTTTTCCACTTCTGGCAGTGCCTATGTTTGTTCTTGCCGGAATTGTTATGGCCCATGGTAAGATTTCACAAAAATTATTTGACGTTTTTGTATATTTTATCGGAAAAAGAACAGCCGGTATACCTTGCGCGGTTATCATTACATGTCTGTTCTATGGAGCTATCTCAGGTTCAGCGCCTGCAACAGTTGCGGCGGTTGGAAGTATGACAATACCGCTTCTTATCGAGCTTGGATACAAGAAGGATTTTTCAACAGCGATTGTTGCAGTCGCAGGAGGTCTTGGTGTGATCATCCCTCCGAGTATACCTTTTATCATGTATGCGATGGCAACAGGAGAGTCGGTCAGCGATCTTTTTATTGCAGGAATAGTGCCGGGACTCCTGATCGGTGCACTGCTCATGTTCTATGCATTTTACCACTGCAAGCGCTATGGTGAAGACAAAGAAAAGATAGATGCAAAGGTTACCGAGCTTCGAAAAAAAGGACTGCTAAACATAATAAAGGACAGTATATGGGCACTTATCAGCCCGGTTATTGTACTTGGATGTATCTATACCGGTGTAGCTTCGCCAACAGAGGCTGCTGTTATCTCGGTATTTTATGCACTGATCGTAAGTATTTTTATATACAAATCAATAAAGATCAGTGATCTGTGGGGTATACTGGTTGAGTCTATGAAGACATATGCACCTATACTTTTCATACTTGCAGCATCTACGGCCTTCTCGCGAGTGCTTACTCTTATGCAGGTACCACAGACAGTTAGCGAATGGATACTCACTCATTTCACAAATGAGATAGTACTTCTTATAGTGATAAATGTGTTCCTGCTTATTGTTGGAATGGTTATGGATACAACACCTGCCATACTTATACTAAGCCCGATACTGCTTCCAATTGTGCAAAATATTGGAATGAACCCGATACATTTCGGAGTTGTCATGATAGTAAACCTTGCTATAGGATTTGTGACACCACCTATAGGAGTAAACCTTTTCGTGGCAAGCTCGCTGACAGATGTGCCGGTCATGAGGATAGCAAAAAAAGCAGCACCTATGATAGGATATTTCCTGTTGGCGCTTATTATCCTTACATTTGTTCCAGCTATCAGCCTATTTTTACTATAAATCAGACTGTAGTGCAACGGGGATGCAAAGTGTCTGGTTTTTGTATGAACAGTAACATATTTTACATTTGCAATCGGAGAGAAATATGAATAGATTTGGCTTGTTTTTATATAAAAATAATAAGGAAAAAATGCAAAGCACCCACAAGATAGGTGGCTTGCGACGCAGGGGAGCCGCTGTTGCAATGACAATTGCACTAACTGCCGCTCTTACGGCATGCAGTGGTTCAAATAGCAGCAAAACTTTTTCTGATGATGTGCAGAGATATGCATGGCCACTTGGAAGTTCGAGTCCTGAGGATACTGTGACACAGATTTACGCGGAGAAATTTGCAGATGAAGTGGACAGACTAAGCGATGGAAAGATGAAGATTACAGTATATCCAAACAGCGTGCTTGGAGGCGACAGAGAGCTTTTAGAATCCTGCAAAGACGGAGACATCCCATTTGTGGTGCAAAATACTGCGCCACAGGTTACCTTTATGAAAGATACAGCCGTATTTGATATGCCAGCGCTCTTTGACAGTATAGATGAGGTGCGTGAGCATGTGGATAATCCTGAGTTTATGGAGCTTATGCAGCAGGTTTACAATGATGGCGGTTATGAACTCTTGGGATATGCGGATCAGGGATTTCGTGTCATGACTACGAACAAGAAGGTGGAGAGCCTTGATGACTTTAAAGGTCAGAAAATCCGTACCATGGAGAATTCCTATCATATGGCTTACTGGAAAGCACTTGGTGCCAGTCCTACTCCTATGACGTTTTCTGAGGTATATATTGGATTACAGCAGGGTACGATCGATGCTCAGGAAAATCCTTATGAGGTTATCGTATCAAATAAGCTTTATGAGCAGCAGGATTATGTTGTGGAGACAAATCATCTGCCACACCTTATCTCGCTCATAGTAAGTGAAGAGTTCATGAGCGGTCTGTCAGATGAACAGCAGCAGATCATCCGTGAAGCAGCCGAGACAGCGAAACAGTATGCAAGAGAGCAGTCAGACGAGCGAATTGCCTCAAAGATCAAGACTATTGAGGATAGCGGAACCCAGATCATCACATTAAGTGATGATCTCCATGAGCAGATCAGAGAGAAGTGCCAACCAATATATGAGTCGATCGAGGACAGCGTATCGTCTGATATCGTGGATGCATATCTTGGTGATCTAGTGGGAAATATAAAGTGATACAATAGCACTTTAAAGTATTAAAATATTTTCCTTGATAAATTGGTAAAGTCTTGTTATACTATGACTAAGAAAATTAGTGGTTATCAAAAAACAAAATGCCATAACTTGAGATTATGATAAACATAATGTTACACAATACATTGTGGGAAAATATATATCCTGCTGTGAAGGCATTAATATGGGAATAAAATTTGAAAACCAACACGAAAATAAGGAGATATATACCATGGACAAAATCGAGGAGATCCGCGCAAAAATTGGGGCATGCGACGATATCATAATAGAGCAGCTTGCAGTTAGAATGTCTCATATTCAGGAGATCATATCATACAAGAAGGCAACAGGAATACCGATTTTACAGCCGGAGCAGGAAAAGAAGCAGACAGACGCTCTTGAAGCAAAGCTTGGAGACAACGAATTTGAGGAAGAGATACTTGATATTTTCAAATATATCATGAAGAACAGCCGTCGTATCCAGGCTAAGAGCCTTTTTGATTACAATATCTTCCTGATCGGTTTCATGGGTGCTGGAAAGAGCACAGTAGCAGGAGAACTCAAGGATAAGCTCGAGATGGATCGTGTTGAGATGGATCAGATGATCGTAGAAAATCGTGGAATGTCTATCTCAGAGATTTTTGATGAGTTTGGTGAGGCATACTTCCGTAACCTAGAGAGTAATACACTCATAGAGCTTCAAAAGAGAAAACAGACCATCGTATCATGTGGTGGTGGAGTAGTCATGAGAGAGGAAAATGCAGACCATATGAAGAAAAATGGCCGTGTAGTTCTTCTCACAGCAAAGCCTGAGACTATCTACGAGCGTGTAAAGGACAGTGATGAGCGTCCAATCCTCAATAACAATATGAACGTTGAGTTCATCAGCAGTCTCATGGAGAAACGTAGAGAGCGTTATGAAGCAGTAGCAGATGTGACAGTTGCAACAGATGGCAAGAATGTTACACAGATCTGTGAGGAGATCATAGCAAAACTTATCGCACTTGATAATGAGATGGAAAAAGAAGCATAATAAGTTCTTTAATAATAGAGCAACAGCCGGTTAGCAGATTGGTTGCTGCTCTTTTTTTGTGCAGAAAATTGCGCAGCAGAGCTCTGTTATTTTATTCCAAAAATTAGTTGTTGACAAAAAGCGACTCTAATATGTATTATCAATGAGAGTTAGTTACAACCAACTTAAATCACAGCAAATAGCAAAATGAAAGGAAAGAAGATGAGAAATACATTAAAATTACTTTGGATCGTGCTTGGCTTTCTTTGTCTGGGACTGGGTACGATAGGAATTGTACTTCCTATCCTGCCGACAGTTCCATTTTATATGGTAACAATGTTTTGCTTCGCTAAAAGCTCGAAGAAACTGCACGGATGGTTTACAGGAACAAATCTTTATAAGAAATATCTGGACAGTTTTGTTCAGAAAAGAGCCATGACAATCGGAACGAAATGCAAGATTATTGCAATGGTAACGGTGGTTATGGCAATAGGCTTTATCTGCATGAAGAATGTACCGGTTGGAAGAATTTGTATCTCAGTGGTCTGGGTATGCCACCTGTTATATTTCTTTTTTAAAGTGAAAACATTAAAACCGGGAGGAAAATTAACGGAAGGTGCAGAAGCAGAATAGAAATATGAATAAAGTAGAAAAGAAACGGAAGAAAGAACAGTATGTAGTAGATGAGATGGTGCGTCTTTACTGCCGAAAAAATCATAAAGAGCAGTACGCAGAGCGGAAAAATATGTGTCCACAGTGTCAGGCTCTGGCAGATTATGCAAAGGCGCGAAGCGAACATTGTCCTTTTATGGAAAATAAGACATTTTGTGCGAACTGTAAGGTGCATTGTTATAAACCTGATATGAGAGAGCAGATCCGACAGGTGATGCGGTTTTCAGGTCCGCGAATGCTGTTGTATCATCCGATACTTGCGATATGGCATCTGGTATGTAGTATAAAAGAAAAAAAGAACAAATGAGAAACGAGGAATCTTATGATTAAAACAAGACTGGTGGGGCTATTGTCCCACGCAAAAAAATATATCGTGTATACGATACTGTGGCAGTGGGTGGCACTCATATCTCAGGTGGTGGCAGTCTTTTCTATTGCAGATTTACTGGAACGGGTGGTGTACCATGCAGTGACAGTACAGGTGATTGAGAGAATAATACTCATTTTAGTGCTGGTAGTTATTATCCGGTTTATCTGCGAACGGATGGGCGCAAGATCTTCCTATCTGGCGTGTGTGGATGTAAAGCGGATTTTGCGTGAAAAGATTTATGAGAAAATGTTAAAATTGGGAGCTTCCTACAGTGAGCAGGTATCTTCTTCGGAGGTGGTGCAGGTGTCAACCGAAGGTGTGGAGCAGTTGGAAACTTATTTTGGAAAATATCTTCCACAGCTATTTTACAGCCTGATCGCACCGCTGACATTATTTATCATTCTTTGCAGAGTGAGCGTGAAAGCCAGTGTTATCCTGCTGATCTGTGTACCGCTTATCCCGATTTCTATCGTGGTGGTACAGAAGATCGCAAAGAAATTACTGAATAAGTATTGGAGCATTTATACAGGACTGGGTGATTCATTCCTTGAGAATTTACAGGGACTTACCACGTTGAAGATTTATCAGGCAGATAAACAGAAAGCAGACGAGATGGATGTGGAATCCCAGAACTTCCGCAGGATTACGATGAAAGTGCTGACTATGCAGCTCAATTCAACAAGTGTGATGGATATTGTGGCATATGGTGGAGCTGCGATCGGTATGGCGGTTGCGGTATCAGAGTTTTTAAAGGGAAATATCAGCGTGGCGGGAACTTTATGTATAGTCCTGCTTGCAAGCGAGTTTTTCCTGCCGCTTAGACTGCTTGGTTCTTTCTTCCATATTGCAATGAATGGTATGGCAGCGAGTGATAAGATTTTCAAAATCTTAGATTTACCGGAACCAAAGTCAGGAGAAAAAACACTGCCGGATGGATCGTTGGATGTCACATTAAAAGATGTGCATTTTTCTTATGAAAAGGATAGAGAGATTTTAAAAGGAATAAGTTTAAATCTGCCGGCTGGAAGTTTTGTGTCGCTGGTTGGCGAATCGGGATGTGGCAAGAGTACGATCGCAGGAATTCTTGCAGCGAAGAACCGTGGATACAGAGGAGAAATCACCATCGGTGGTGTGCCGCTTAATGAAGTTAATGAAACCGACCTTATGAAGCATGTTGTACTGGTGCGTCATAACAGTTATCTGTTCAAAGGTACAGTAGAAGAAAATCTTAAGATGGCTAAACCGGACGCTACAAAAGAAGAGATGGAGGCTGTACTTCAAAAAGTCAATCTATTAGGTTTTTTACAGACTCAGTCCGGTTTGCAGACAAAGTTACTGGAAAAAGCGAGCAATTTGTCAGGTGGTCAGTGTCAGAGACTGGTGATTGCCAGAGCATTGCTTCGGACTGAAAGTGAAGTTTATATTTTTGATGAAGCTGCATCCAATATTGATGTGGAAAGTGAAGAACTGATAATGAATGTTATTCACGAACTGGCAAAGACAAAGACGGTGCTTCTTATATCGCACAGACTGGCAAATGTTGTAAAGTCTGATAAGATTTATTTCTTAAAAGATGGGGAAATAAAGGAAAGCGGAAAGCATGAAGAACTTATGCGTCAAAATGGTGAGTACAGGCATCTGTATGAAAGCCAGATGGCATTGGAAAACTATGGAAAGGAGGGCATTGCGTAATGAATGTAGAAACAAATAATACAACTCAGAACAATGTGGCGGTATCTCCAAAACGCAGAAATGCCCTTCAAATTATGGGAAGCCTGATCGGGCTGGTAAAACCATTGTTATATATCATGCTGGCAGCAATCATTCTTGGAACTCTGGGTTATTTATGTGCAATATTTCTTACGATACTTGCAGGACAGGTTATCGTGCATGGACTCATTACAGGAGCAACCGGAATGAGTGTTCCGGTGAACAATATGTGGCTGGTATTTACCCCGGTGAAAACCATTATAACCATAATGATAGTGATTGCTGTGCTTCGCGGAATTTTGCATTATGCGGAGCAGTATTGTAATCATTTTATCGCGTTTAAGCTGTTGGCGATCATCCGCCATAAAGTGTTTGCGGCATTGAGAAAGCTCTGTCCGGCAAAACTGGAAGGACGGGACAAGGGAAATCTAATCTCGATTATTACAACCGATATTGAATTACTGGAAGTGTTCTATGCACATACCATTTCACCGATCGCGATCGTCACGCTGACCTCTGTTATTATGGTGATCTTTATCGGAAGATATCACTGGCTGGCAGGACTGCTTGCACTGACGGCGTATCTGATCGTCGGTGTTGTTATCCCTATGCGGAATGGAAAACGTGGCAGCCGGATGGGAATGGAATTTCGTACAAACTTTGGAGAACTTAACAGCTTTGTACTTGATTCTTTGCGTGGACTTGACGAGACTATCCAGTACGGACAGGGTGAAAAGAGAAAAGAGCAGATGACGGAGCGTTCCAAAAACCTTGCAGGAATGCAGGAGTCATTAAGCAAAATGGAAGGCTCACAGCGTTCATTTACGAATATGGTCATCCTGCTTGCAGCCTTTGGAATGTTGGCACTGACGATATGGCTGTATGACAAAGGTGCGATAGGATTTGAAGGAATTTTAACCTGTACCATCGCAATGATGGGTTCTTTCGGTCCGGTAGTGGCACTTTCAAACCTTTCAAACAATCTGAACCAGACACTGGCAAGTGGTGAGCGTGTCCTTTCTCTTTTGGAAGAGACACCGCTTGTTGAAGAAATTCCGGGAGAGGTGGAAACATTCACAAATAGGAGCATTGGGGAGGAGAGCAATGTATCCGGTCACAAGTTTGCAGGAGCAGAGGCAGAGAACGTAACATTTGCTTATAAGGTGAATGGCTCCGGAGGAGACAGAGAGGACGGCCTGGGCCGCAAGGATGAGGTTATTTTAGATAATTATTCACTGAAATTACAGCCGGGTAAAATTACAGGCATTCATGGTGCGAGTGGTTCAGGAAAATCCACTCTTTTAAAGCTTTTGATGCGCTTCTGGGATGTTCAGGATGGAAGCGTATCGGTAGACGGTGCGGATGTCCGGAAAATTCCGACAAAGCATTTAAGAGATATGGAAAGCTATGTAACTCAGGAAACGCACCTGTTCCATGATTCGATTGCAAACAATATCGCGATCGCAAAGCCTGGAGCATCCAGAGAAGAGATTATGGAAGCGGCAAAGAAAGCATCTATCCATGATTTTATCATGACACTTCCGAATGGCTATGATACTCAGGTCGGAGAGCTTGGAGATACGCTGTCAGGTGGCGAGAAGCAGAGGATAGGAATTGCAAGAGCATTTCTCCATGATGCTCCGATGATTCTTCTTGATGAACCGACTAGCAATCTGGATTCACTAAACGAGGGTATCATATTAAAAGCCTTAAGTGAGACTGCAAAGACGAAAACGGTGGTACTCGTCTCACATCGGCAGTCAACCATGGGAATCGCTGATATAGTCTGTGAGATGGGAGACGCAAGAAAATCATAGAAGTTTATGTAAATGGTGGCATATAAATTGCAACATATAAATTGTGACATATAAATTATGGCATATAAATTATGGAACATAGATGTAGACATATAGATGAACTTGAAATGTGGCACAATTTGATGTATAGTACTCTACAATTTAAGGGATAATAATAAACCGGTACAGAATATTTATCAGATAATAACAGTACCGGTTGCATTAAGGAGGCTATAACAATGTGCACAGCAGCTACTTATAAAACAAAAGATTTTTATTTTGGAAGAACACTCGATTATGAATTCTCATACGGAGATGAGATCGTGGTAACTCCACGGAATTATGCGTTTGAATTCAGACATTCGAGAAAGTTCGAAAATCATTATGCCATGATCGGAATGGCGCATGTGGCAGATGATTATCCACTGTACTACGATGCGATCAATGAAAAAGGACTTGGCATGGCGGGACTAAACTTCGTGGGAAACGCAGCTTACGCAGGTGCGGAGGATGATCAGGCAGAGAATGCTGCATGTCAGGATGGTGTATGCGGTATAGGAAAGACAAAGGTGGCACAGTTTGAATTCATACCATGGATCTTGTCTATATGTGCTACAGTAACGGAAGTAAAAGAAAAATTAAATCGTATTTTAATTGTTGACACGCCGTTTAGCAGTCAGTTTCCGATAGCCCAGCTTCACTGGATCATAGCAGATAAAGATGATTGCATAGTAGTCGAGTCTATGGCTGACGGTATGCATATATATGACAATCCTGTCGGAGTACTCACTAACAATCCGCCATTTCCATATCAGATGGCAACACTTAATAATTATAGAGGTTTATCTCCAAAGCAGCCAAAGAGCACGTTTGCACCGGGATTGGAGCTTAATGCATACAGCCGTGGAATGGGAGCAATGGGACTGCCGGGTGATCTTTCTTCACAGTCGAGATTTATAAGAGTTGCATTCACAAAGCTCAATTCAAAATCGGAAGATGGTGAGCAGGCAAGTATAAGCCAGTTTTTCCATATATTAGGATCGGTGGATCAGCAGAGAGGCTGCTGTGAGGTAGCTGAATGTAAATATGAAATCACGATTTACACTTCCTGCTGCAACTGTGACAAGGGGATTTACTACTACACTACCTACGATAACAGCCAGATTACTGCCGTAGATATGCACAGAGAGGATCTGGAAGCAAAATTGCTTGTAAGATATCCTGTTATCACAGAGGGTAAGATCTGCTGGCAGAATTAATGCAGTGCATGTTACTGTGAAGATATGAGTTTATCTCTATCAAATTACAAACATATAAGATATGACAGACAGTCGAAAATCTGCAATGTTAATTAGTGCAGATTTCCGGCTGTTTTTGGTTTAAGAATAGAAAAGAATGCATTAAGTGTGTTATACTGTATCATAATATGTGATGATATGTTAGAAAGGAAGTCACAGATGAAAGTAAAGACATTGCTGGAAACAAAATTTATAAAGGTATTTGACCTGCAATATAAAGAGGACAGCCATTATTACAATGCCACCAGAAGAGATGAAAAGGATCTGGTCGCTGCAAAATCGACAGAGGAATTTAAAAATATGCTGCCTGATGCGGTAAGTTGTGTGGTCATATGGAATCCGCCCAAAGAGAAGGAACATGGTGATATAGTTCCTGACGACAAAAATCAGCCTCGTCTTTTAATGAACCGTGAGTTTAGGTATACGACAGGTCAGTATCTGCTGAGTGTTCCGGCGGGGCTTATTGATCCGGAGGACAGTTTTGATACAGCTCCTCTCATAAAAACAGCAAAGCGTGAGCTTTTTGAGGAGACA
Organism: bacterium; assembly: GCA_963641405.1. Classification (GTDB taxonomy): domain Bacteria; phylum Bacillota; class Clostridia; order Lachnospirales; family Lachnospiraceae; genus Roseburia. The sequence goes on from CAVICC010000023.1 coordinate 22,126, forward strand.
GGCATTGTAGTGACAGACTCAGATGAAATTTCAGTTATCAATCCATGCCTTTTCAGCACACCAGGCATGACGGATGAGAGCAATGCGCTTGTGAAAATAGTTTTAAACAGAAAGGATCTTACCGGAATGACACAGGATGGTGCATTGGGCGGTGAGCTTTTTGATGGCTTTGATCTGCTGACAAAAGATCAGGCAAAGAAGATACTTAAGGATGGAGTGGACGAGCATGGTATATACTATTCTGTGTATACATGGGCTGCGCTCACATATTTTGTGACAGATCTGTGGAGATAAATACTGAAATATAAGAGGAACAATATGAACAATAAAAAATACTCACTGCGCCAATATCTTTGGGCGTACAAATGGCATTACGCGATAGGGATTTTCGTGCTTCTTGCGGTAGACCTTGCCAATCTGTATATCCCGCAGTTTATAGGGGAGATAATCGATGGGATTACGGATGGCAGGCTTGACATGGCAGGAGTTGGCGGAGTCATTTTTAAAATTTTTGTAGCAGGAATAATAATTATGATAGGACGTTTCGGATGGAGATATTTCATCATAGGAGCGTCCCGCGGAATAGAATACAGACTGCGCGATGATATGTTTTCGCACATGGAGACATTGTCAGCGCGCTACTATAACAGCCATAAGACAGGTGATCTTATGGCATATTTTACCAATGACCTACAGGCGGTCCGCATGGGTGTGGGAATGGCGGTCATCACAGTGTTTGATGCAGTCATGATGACGATCATGGTGCTGGTAAAAATGATAGTTTATGTGGATTTTAAGCTTACGCTGTTTGCTTTTATTCCACTTATTTTTATTGCATTCGGATGCTATTTTTATGGCATAGAGTCCAAAAAGCGTCAGGTAAAAAGACAGGACGCATTCTCGCTTTTGTCAGACAAGGTGCAGGAGAGTATAGCCGGTATCCGCGTGGTAAAGGCATTTGTGCAGGAGGATGAGGACTTTAAGGAGTTTGAAAAAGCTTGTGAAAACAGCCGTAAAAAAAATCTGGACGTGGTAAAACTGCGTGCCATTTTCGGACCGGCACTCGATGGCGTTATCGGTATCAGTGTGATAATCACGCTGCTTGCATGCGGCAAAATGGTGCTTGGCGGTCAGGTATCTATAGGCCAGTTTGTGGCATTCAATTCATATATTGATATGCTTGTGTGGCCGATGATAGCGGCAGGAGACTGCATCAACACCTTCAGTCAGGCGGCTGCGGCATGGGGCAGGATCAGGACTATTTTTGAGGAAAAACCTGATATTGTTGATCTAATACCACCGGAAACTCTGGCTGGTGATAATGACATGACAGATGATAAGAACATGTCAGATGAAAGCGCAGATAACACCGGAAAAATAGAGGGTGGAAAAACTATATCAGGTAGAGCAGATGCATTGGAAATCCATGGAGACATAGAGCTAAATCATCTTACCTTTAAATATCATGATGGCACAGAACCAGTGCTTTCTGATGTAAATATTCATGTAAAACAGGGCGAGATGCTTGGCATTTTAGGGCGTACAGGCAGTGGAAAATCATCACTTGCAGATCTATTACTTAGAGTATATGACTGTGAAAATGGCATGATACTTCTTGATGGCAGACCGGTAACAGACTATCCGCTTGCTGTATTGCACCGTGATATTTCCTATGTGCCGCAGGAGAATTTTTTGTTTTCCGATACACTTGAGGAGAATATCGCATTTGGTCTTGAGGAGCGCATATCGGATAATCCGGCAATTATGGATGCTGTAAAGCAGGCTGCGAGAAATGCCTGTATACACGATAACATCATGGGATTTCCTGACGAGTACAAGACCATGGTAGGTGAGCGTGGAGTGACACTTTCGGGAGGTCAGAAGCAGCGAAGTTCGATTGCGAGAGCCTTGCTGAAGGATTCGCCCATACTGATACTTGACGATTCACTATCAGCGGTCGATACCGACACGGAGGAACAGATACTTGAAAATCTCATGGAAATCCGAAAGGACAAGACTACGATAGTCATTGCACACAGAATATCCACCTTGCAGAAGGCTGACCATGTGGCAGTGCTGACGGACGGCAAAGTGACAGAGTACGGCACTCCGGAGGAACTGCTAAAGCTTGGCGGTTTCTATGCGGATATCAGCCATAAGCAGCAGTTGGAGAATGAATTGAGGTAAATCATCCATATGAGTATGTAATATTTTAACCGTTATAGTGGAGTATATATGAGTACAAATAAAAGAAGAGAAAATAAGAGAAAATCGAAAAATGCCATGCTCCGGCTTGTGGATTATATGAAACCCTATGCACACTGGGTGATTTTTGCCCTTCTACTTGTGTTTTTCCTTACCGGTTTTGACCTCTACCGTCCTATGCTGGTCGGTGATGCGATCGATACTTTCGGAGAAAATGGCGATTATGATGTTATTGTAAATACAGCAATAAAATATGCCGTTGTTCTGGCACTTAGCTTTGCGTTTAATATTGCACAGACATGGATATTGCAAAAAGCAGGACAAAATATAATACTTCAGATCAGAAAAGATCTGTACAGACATATACAGTCGCTCGGCAGCCGGTATTTTGACATCACACCGGTTGGAAAGCTTGTTACCCGTGTGACAAATGATGTTGAGGCATTAAATGAGATGTATTCGGGAATTCTCGTGCAGCTTTTTAGAAATATCGTAAAGATCGTGGGACTTGCAGGAGTCATGCTGGTACTGGATGTGAAGCTTGCAGTGATATCGTTTGTGCTCATGCCGCTTGTCATCGGACTTACGGCACTGTGCCAGAAAATTGCGAGAAATATATACAGACTTTACCGCACACGCCTTACGGATCTTAATACTTTCCTGTCGGAGCATCTTTCGGGGATGAAGATCATACAGATATTCGGCAGGCAGGAGCGCAAATTTGAGGAATTTCACGACAAAAACACAAAGCTTTACCGAGCATTTTACAGAGAAATGCTCATGTATGCTGTGTTTCGTCCGCTAATTTATATACTGAGTATTTTTTCACTTATGATAGTGCTGTGGTTTGGCAGCAAAAATGTGTTTAATGCGACTATTTCTGTAGGTACACTGTATATTTTCTCGAACTATATCAGGTCATTTTTTGATCCGATACAGGAGCTTGCGGAGCAGTTTTCCACATTGCAGTCATCTATCGCTTCAGCTGAGAAGATATTTACAGTTATGGACGAGCAGGAGTTTATACCTGAGGTAGAAGAACCGAAGAGACCGGATAAGATCATTGGAAAGATAGAATTTGACCATGTATGGTTTGCATACGACGGTGAAAACTATGTGTTAAAGGATGTTTCTTTTGTTATAAATTCTGGTGAAAAAGTGGCTTTTGTCGGTGCAACGGGAGCAGGAAAATCATCTATATTAAATCTGATCGGGCGATATTATGACATACAGAAAGGGCACATTTACATTGACGGTATCGACATCCGAAATCTGAGCAAAAAGCAGCTTCGCAGTGCTATAGGACAGATGCAGCAGGACGTTTTCATCTTTGAGGGCGACGTGGCATACAATATCCGCCTAAATGACAGAAAGATCACTGACGAACAGGTGAAAGAGGCTGCCGAATACGTCAATGCATCACATTTTATAGAGAAGCTTCCAAACGGCTATCACGAGCCTGTTACGGAGCGCGGTGCAACATTTTCCGCTGGAGAACGTCAGCTTTTGTCATTTGCAAGGACACTGGCTCATGATCCGAGCATACTTGTAATGGATGAGGCAACGGCAAATATCGATACCGAGACGGAAATACTCATACAAGAAGCACTCGAGAAACTCATGGACGGCAGAACGACTATCATGGTCGCACACCGCCTCTCAACGATACAGCACGCGGATTGCATAATGGTCATGCATAAAGGACGCATATGTGAGCGTGGCACACATCAGCAGTTGTTAGAACAGGACGGAATATACAGGAAGTTGTATGAGTTGCAGATAAAAAAATAGTGATTTATAATTGTAATTCGAAATGCGTATGTTAAAATATAAACAAAACAAACTTCCCACATTCAAATGATGTATGGGAAGTATGAGTAATAGATTGAAATCATGGTACTTAATATATCAGCTAATAACAGCAAAATAATCATTGAAAATATAGACAGCGTAAAAGGGGTAGAGGACAAAATACTACCCCTTATAACATTATATTATGCAGAAAAATTTAAGCACATATCCGGCGAAAACAGGTATCAGGAGCTTTTGGCTGGATACTTGTTGTATCAGCATTTGGGCATCACATCTGATGAACAGCTAGTGAGAAATGAGCATGGAAAACCTGATATTGCACCCGGAAACAGAGGCGCTGTTAAGTCGCACTTTAATCTGGCACACAGCGGACCGTACGTTGTACTTGTAATCTCTGATAAGCCAGTCGGAGTGGATATCGAGAGGAAAGACCGTCTAAACTGGAAAGTTGCAAGACGTATATTGCGCCCGGATCAGCTTGCGGAGCTGGAAGGTTACAAGGATGATCCCAAGAGGCTGCAGTGTGAATTTACTAAATACTGGACACAGTACGAGGCAATAATGAAGCTGACCGGTACGGGATTTGCAGGAGAGCTGGATGAAGCAGCCATGATAAAATTTGAAGCAGGTATATCGTTTAAGGAATTGGATGAATATATTATTGCCATAGCACAATAGATTAACCATAATTAAACAAAAGGAGCTTGAATAGGAGAAAAACTAATATGAGAGAAATTACACTAGGAAGCACAGGTATAACTGTGCCACAGAATGGATTTGGCGCACTTCCTGTACAGCGAGTAGATCAGGGAACAGCCGTAAAACTTCTAAGAAAAGCATACGAGGGAGGTATGCGATTTTTTGATACTGCAAGAGCTTATTCTGACAGCGAGGAAAAGGTTGGAGAGGCTTTTGAGGGCATACGTGAAAAAATATATATAGCCACAAAAACCGCTGCAAAAACTCCAGAGCAGTTTTGGGAGCAGCTTGAGACATCACTTAAAAATCTAAGAACTGACTATATAGATATATATCAGTTTCACTGCGCCGATCAGTGTTATGTGCCGGGAGATGGAACAGGTATGTATGAGGCAATGCTTAAGGCAAAAGAGCAGGGGAAGATCAGACATATTGGTATAACTGCACACAAAATCGGTGTGGCACAGGAGAGTATCAAATGTGGCTATTATGAGACTTTGCAGTTTCCGTTCAGCTACATATCAACACCACAGGAGATCGAGCTTGTGAAAGCGTGTAAAGAACACAATATGGGCTTTATTGCCATGAAAGGACTTGCAGGAGGACTTATCAACCAGTCAAAGCCGGCAATGGCATTCATGACACAGTTTGACAACGTCATCCCAATCTGGGGCATTCAGAGAGAAAAAGAGCTTGATGAGTGGCTTGCATTTATGGACGAAACGCCACAGATGGATGATGAGATTACTGCTTATATTGAGAAAGAAAAACAGGAGCTTGTTGGTGATTTTTGCCGTGGCTGCGGATATTGTATGCCATGTCCGGCTGGTATCATGATAAATCAGTGTGCGCGTATGTCACTTATGTTGCGCCGTGCACCGTCAAAGGCATGGCTTACACCACAGATGCAGGCAGAGATGAAAAAGATTGAAGATTGTAAGCATTGTGGTGCATGCAAAAAGAAATGTCCTTACGAGCTTGATACGCCAACACTTCTTGAGAAAAATTATGAGGATTACAAGAAAGTTCTTGCTGGTGAGGTCGAAGTATAACGTTGTTGGTTGTACTAAAGGCACGATCGGTAATGACCTAAAATTACGGAGGCGAAAATATATGAACAAATATGACGTAATAATCATAGGTGCTGGTCCGGGAGGAATATTCGGAGCCTATGAGCTAATCGAGAAAAATTCAAACTGCAAAATAGCAGTATTTGAAGCAGGACATGAGCTTGCAAAGAGAAAATGTCCTATCGACGGAAAAAAAGTAAAAAGCTGTATCTCCTGCAAGAGCTGTTCTATTATGAGCGGTTTCGGAGGAGCGGGAGCTTTTTCAGATGGTAAATATAATATAACAAATGATTTCGGTGGTACTCTTTTTGAGTATATCGGAAAACAGCAGGCAATCGACCTTATGAAATATGTCGATGAGATCAACATGAAGTATGGTGGAGAGGGCACAAAGCTCTACTCTACAGCAGGTACACAGCTAAAGAAAATATGTATGCAGAATAAATTAAAGCTCCTTGATGCTTCAGTAAGACATCTCGGAACTGATATAAATTATGTAGTTCTTGAGAATATGTATGATCATCTTAAGGACAAGGTGGATTTCTATTTTGATACACCGGTTGAAACAGTTGAAGTACTCTATGATGAGAAAACCGATGCAGAAGCTGTGGATAGAAAGGTATCCGGCTACTCAATCAGCACAGCAGCCGGTACATATGAGAGTAAATACTGCATTATCTCAGTAGGACGAAGCGGAAGTAAATGGATGGAGACAGTCTGCAATGATCTTGACATCCCTACAAAGTCAAACCGTGTTGATATCGGTGTGCGTGTAGAGCTTCCGGCAGTTATTTTCTCACATCTTACAGACGAGCTTTACGAGAGCAAGATCGTATACAGGACACAGCAGTTTGAGGACAACGTGCGTACATTCTGCATGAATCCGCACGGAATAGTTGTAAATGAAAATACAAACGGCATTGTCACAGTAAACGGACACAGCTATGAAGGTGCAGACAAGCAGACAGAGAATACCAACTTTGCGCTTCTTGTTGCAAAACATTTTTCAGAGCCTTTTAAGGACAGCAACGGATATGGCGAGAGCATTGCGCGCCTATCTAATATGCTCGGTGGCGGTGTTATCGTGCAGCGTTTTGGAGATCTCGTAAGAGGACGTCGAAGCAATGAGAAACGTATCGAGGAAGGTCTTGTTACACCTACACTTTCAGCTACACCTGGAGATTTAAGTCTTGTTCTTCCTAAGAGAATTTTAGACGGAATTATTGAGATGATCTATGCACTCGACAAGATTGCACCGGGAACAGCGAATGATGATACGCTTCTTTACGGAGTTGAGGTTAAATTCTACAACATGGAGGTAGAGCTTGATGAGCACCTTGAGAGTAAATACAAGGGGCTTTACATCATCGGAGACGGCAGTGGAGTGACTCATTCACTTTCACATGCATCAGCAAGCGGTGTATTTGTAGCTCGCGAGATAGAAGCTAAAAAGTAATATACCTGTAAATGGAAAAGGTTTAAGAAAGCCCTCCGATAGCAACATAAATTGTTGTCGGTGGGCTTTGTCTCACTTTTGTCCATCTGTTTGTGATAGAATAGTATCAGATATAATATTACGTATAATGAACAAATTAAGGGAGGAAAATTATGGTTTATAACATCTATTATAATACATTACCAAAAACAAAATTTGGATTGCAACAATTTGATAACGATATAGCAAATTTTGCAAAAGATTTCGTAATTTCAAAATTTATTGAAGAAAATAGTAAAGTGAAATTCGAACATATCATCAGAAATATGTATCAGTCTTATTATGAGGTACTTAATACAAATTTAGATGTAAATTCGAAGATGGATTCGTGGAAAACAGTTTTGGCTGAGTATGAGAAATTTATGAATCCGACTTTTAAAGAAAAGAGTATAGAAGATATTAAAGCCCAATTTAAAAATTGTAGTAAAGAAACAATAATAAATGCAGTTACAGACATGCATCACTTGTTATGGGCAGCTTACAATCGTAGTTATCTTGAAGATAAAGAAAGTATTTCATTAAGTGAATATCGAAAAAAAATAGAAAATGAGGATTTATCTTACACCTTGAATATGTGGGATTTTGCAGGTATACTAGAAGTTTTTAACTTTGCAACATATGAAGATGCTCAGGATATAAGCATGTTATTTAGAGAGTATTCTGAAAACACCGAAATCTCTGATATTAGCTTGGATGCGATTGATAAGGATAAGTTAAATAAATACAAAGAGGACATAACAACTATAGAAAAACTATTAGGTCAGGATGCAACTGATTCAATAAGTAAACTGAAAACTCAGAGTGATGTGGTATATTATTTTAGAAATAGAAGAGATGAGTTACTTTCCTATTTGGATAATAATCCATTTCTTCCAATAAAATCGCAGATAAAATCATATGTACCGCGAAAGAATGATCTGAAAAGACCAAAGCTCGGGAGATATATGGATATGTGCTGCCAATCGTTCGCTGTAAAAAGAAAAGATCCTAAAGATGTAGTAAAAATTCCAGAAATAATAAATAAATATTGTATCCTCGAGGATTTCACAGATATAAAGTTTGATGAATTAGCTGAAAATGACAAAGATAGATTACAAGAATATAGAGAAGAAGTGGAATATGTTGAGAAATTTCTGGGGGAAAATGGGTCATTTGATTTAAACAAATTTAAAACGATTAAAGATAGTGTGAATTATTTCAGGAATCGAAGAGATGATATATTATCAGTTATTAAGGCTACCGATGTTAAAAGCATTTCTAAAATAAGAGAACAAAGTACAGAAGAAAATAACATAACAGACAAAATAAAAGAGGAAGACGTAGAAAAATATATTAAAAAATCAAATGAATATTATAGCAGAGAATTTCAACCCAAAAAAATAGAACATGAAATAGGGCTTTATAGCATTATGCCTAAGACGTTTGATGAATTTTATATTTTTTCTCAAACAGAAAGAACGATACATGGAACATATTTAATGTGTAAATACCCTGATTTTTTTAAGGATAGGGGTGTTTTGTTTGAAAATTTATATAAGGTATATGAGAACCTGATAAAGCCTGAGAGTCGGATAAAGGACAAGGATATAGAAATACTGGTTGCTTTTAAAAAGATGTCTCAAATATATAAGGAAAATTCAGAAATTACTCATAAAAATATCAGCAAGCAGGAATTTATCGATGAATTTACTGATATCTATAACACAGTACTAGCGATGTGCTGTGTTCCTAATGTTTATGCCCGTACTATAAAATATAATAATTTTCATGAATCTTATAATGATTATTGTAAAGGACGAAAAAAATATGAACGTGAAAGGTACATTATTGATATCTTGCAGCTTGCACAAAGAAAAGGAATGAATCTTAAGAAATGTAATAATATGAGGGCACTTGTAAATTTAGCTGCACATTACGACAATACAGATAATATTGAAAATCTACCGGATGATGTACGTAGATGGCTACTCACAAACTTCAAAGAATTAGAGGGAAAAAGTAAATATCAAAAGACTTGGGAGCATATAGTAACAAGCAAGGATCTGAGACATTATATAGATTTCAGAATTTACCAAATAATGAATTGGCTTAGAGATGACAGTGTAGATATCTATAGTAAATATGAACCGGACATGCCAGAACACAGTAAAATTATATATGATAAAGATGTACATAAAGTATTGGATACATTTATTCAGGAAATAAGAAATACTGAGTATAGTGACGATATATCAGGGTTGATAAACAGAGTTATAGGGAATAATGATGTTTTTGCTTTGTACATTGAGAGCGAAGAGAGGGAACGAATAGAAAAGGAACAAAGAGAAAAGGAACAAAGAGAAAAAGAGGAAAAGGAGCGCCTAGAAAAGGAACAAAGGGAAAAAGAGGAAAAGGAACAGAAGGAAAAAGAGGAAAAGGAGCGCCTAGAAAAGGAACAAAGGGAAAAAGAGGAAAAGGAACGACTAGAAAGGGAGAAAAGGCAAAAAGAACAAAAGGCAAAGATTCTAAGTGAATATGAAAGCGCAAAGTTGGCACATAAGGGGGAGATGCAGGATTTAAATAAAGAAACTGAAGATTTATTATCCGAATTACGTAGCGAAATCAGTGATAGCATAAATACGGAGCTTCAATTTAGAAATAAGAATGCAGTTAATGAGATTAATAATAACATTCTAACTTATCTGCTTTCCAATAACAAAGCTAAACAGCAGAAATTTATTGAATCTTTGGATGATGAGTTTTTTGAAAGAAGAATATATGACGACTATCAGACAAAGCCCAAAAATATAAATAAGAAAAAAGATATATTAGATGAATTAAGTAAAGTCATTTATGATTATAATACTGTTATAAAAAATCCCGATGCATTAACAGAGGAACAATTAATTCCAATGTATGAAAATCTTAATAATCTGATGTTTAATGTTGGACTGTCAAAGAATAGAGAGCCGGTAGATAAGAAGTTTCCTAAAGCGCAAAGAAATGTAGAGAATTTTGTCTATAATGTGCAGCATGTTTGTGTATATTTGAAGGCACTTCGGGATTTTCGCAATACAGCAGGCTGGAAAACAGACCCGAAGCTGTCTGAAGAGGTAAAGGATTTAAGAAATCTGCTATCGGATAATGATTTATATTCAACGCTTTACGACGATGTTAAGTTCGATTACAATGAATATCATATCTTTAAAGAATATGTACTGCGTGAAATGAAATTCTCTTACGATGATACAAATATCAAAACAGCTATTTTAGAGCTAGTTAATAAGGCGAGGGAGGATGCAAAGCTTAAAGCAGAACTTGAGGTTATAGAGAATGCACGTGCACAAGAAAGAGAAAACCTAAAAGAGGATCTCAAAACCAATTTTGAAGAATATGCGATACCATATTCAATGCCTCAACAAAATAGCAGACTTGAGTCTATGATGAAGCTATATGCCTCTGTAAAGATTGAAAATGAGGAAAGTAGCGATACACTAGCTAGAGTTATGAAAGATCTTTTAACTGTATATAATCGGATGACAAATGGCGGAAAAGTTGATTATGTCCGCACTAGGGAATTGCTGAATTGGACAAATAACAATTTTGGTATGCCTATACTAAAAGGCGATTTAAGTGATGTAGAGATACGGGAACAAATTCAAAAAGACTGGATCTTATTAAATGGATATACTAGCAAAATAGATAAAGGAGGCCAGGAGTTTTGTTCAAGTTGGATAAATGGAAGATGTGTTTACGCACGAGACGTATTTGGAAAGGTATATAATAAAGATTATGCAGAAAGAGTAAGAAAATGGATTTCACCAAGAGAACTTAAAAATGATTTTGTAAATAAACTAAAGGATTATATCATTCCAGAGGATCCAAAGCAGCAGCAGGAACAGCTAGATGAGATTATCCGAAAATATGAAAACGATAAGGTTAAAAGAGATAATAAGAACACTTATGGCGATGTAAGGACATGCATGAAGGGACTGCTGAAAGTTTATAATGAAATAAGAAGTGGAAAACATAGTGCTGAAAACAAAGAGGTAGAAAATTATTTGGTTTATATAGGCGAGTTGTTTCGCATTCCTAAAGCCTCAAAACGTATTCCGGAACAGTTGAAAAAAAATAATTATGCAGATAATGTAGTAAAAGCTCTTATATTGGATAGCTGGATATACATGAAGGGGTATACTGATTCTATAGATAAATTTCTCTATGGTAAGAACAGCAAAACTAAGTTTAGCAATATAATAATCTTTGACAGCGCTATTTCTAGAAGAATAGATTTGGCTGCAAAGGAAGTACTCGATGCACAGGAAAAGGAACAACAGCTTCAAAAGAAAGAAACTTTGAAACAGGAAGCTAGAAGTAAGCTTAAAGAGAAACTTGCATCAGATACTACAATAGAAAAACTAGATAGTCAAAAGATGATCTTGATTAAGCTAGGTGGAGCTAAAGAACAGCTAGATAAGATGAAGCAGAAATTACAGAAAAACAATGAGAAAGATGCAGAAGCATTGATTGTAGCAATGAGCTATTTGACCTCAAACTATTCTGATATATTATTTGACAAGAAAAAAGTGGATTATAAAAAAGTTAAAGAGTCACTTGATACAGTTTCAAAAGCATTTGGCGTTGAGTCCTTAAAAGGTACTGATGCAATGACACCAAAAGAGGCAGCGACAAAAATTGTAAAAAGCTGGATACTCCTCAAGCATTATACAGAGGCGCTTTCTAATGATATAAAATTCTTTGATAGTAAAACAGAAAATAGCAGAACTGTTTTTGTGGAGGAAGTATTTAAGAAACAGGATAGCATGGACCGCAATATAGATAAGCATGTTGATGAAAGGATTGAAAAACGTAAAGGTTCGAAGTTTAGAGACGAATGTGATAGGGTCTATAATAAAGTTGCTGAAGAAAAGAATAACCTGTTAGAACAGTACCGAAAGAATTCATCCGTAGACAATATGCCTGATAAAGGATCAAAGGAGTATTTGGATAAGCTTGATGAAATTGCAAAAATCAGCCAGGAACTTATATGTGGCATTGAAAATGAACTTAATAATATAAATGACGTTAAGAAAAATGATCTATATGAGAAAAGTGTCACGAAAAAAACAAAAGATAATTTTAATAAGCTTCAGGAAGATCTCAATAGCCTAAAAAATGATTGCTCAAAGCTCAACAATAAAGTAAAAGATATGAAAGAGCAGGAAATTAGAGAACAGAAAATTAAGGAGCAGGAAATTGAAAATCGGGAAATTGAAAAGGAAGTCAAAAGCCAACTTGTAAAGATGAAAATTAGAGCTGCTATGGAATCATTTAATGCAATCTCCAACATTGGTGTAAATAGTAAACATCCGGATGAATTTAATGCAATTAAAGATGCTATAGATAAATATGATACATACGATAAAGATGTAGAAAGTGTAGCATTGCTATATAGTGCGTGCCGCAGCTATCTTAATTGTCATACCGACAATGGCAGAACCAGTGTGATTTCCGGGCAGGTATCAAAAGGCGGAAGGCTTCGCAAGCAGGCTGTAGTAAAGATTCTTGATGTGATAGAGGGAAATGTCGAATATCTGGATGCGTGCAGTAAAGCAATCGCAGGATATGAGAAATTCTATAAAGCCAGATACGATAAAGAAAATTGTCCAAAGCTGGATCTTGCAGCACTCAAGCGTTCTCTTGCAAAGGGATCAAAAGAAAAATCAGATAATACTATCGAAGATCCGATTGCCCGTACAAACAAAAAGGCTTTCGCCGAGCTTGAAATCAAAGCTGAGGAATATCGCATAGCAAAAGCAAATGCCAATGCAGATAATAGGAGAAGAGCAACAGTCATGAAATAAGCCGTGAAACAAAAAAGGAGAGTGGTGTCACTCTCCTTTTAAAAGAGACCGTTTCAAGTTTTGTGTAAACGTTAAAAACTGATATAAGATTTGTGAAT
>CAVICC010000024.1:0-35206 GCA_963641405.1 bacterium
GGTTTACACAAACTTTAGGATACTCCCGTATCCTTTCCAATTTTATTGTATTTATTATATGCAAAAGCAATCAAAAAATCAATCGTATTTTTTTACGATTGATTTTCTGATTGCTTTTAATTCGATTTCATTATAAAAATATAATATAGTATCACGCTTATACTCGGTCATTAAAGCATAATTCAACATATGTTTCCTTATTTTGTTCCATAATACGTTCTGATACACTAAAAACCTCATCATCCGATGCTATAATATCCTCGTATGTCCCTTTAGAATTTTTCATCTCCTGTGCCAATCTCTTACTCTCTTTCATCAAACTCATTCTTTATTTCAACTCCTGCACAGTTATATCCACACATTTTTCTTTCAGCAGCCTCATTAACTTTTGTTTCTATATTATATTCCTCTCTTCTTTTGTTTAATTATACGGAAATCCACACCCTACAGTATATATCGGAATAGATCTTATCTCTTTGCCTTTTCCACCGCGTGTTATCTCAGCGACATAAGCCTCATCAATAAATCCTCTGTCTTTATATACCTTCAACGATTCTGTCTTATTCGACCTTTTAGATTTCACTTCCACACCATAACGCTTATCCGACATATCAACAAGCATGAAATCCAGCTCATAATTGTCGTAAATAGAACAGCACGGTTTATTTCCCTTCAATCCGTGTTTTTTATACAACCGATATATCTCTGTGTATACAAAATTCTCGGCTAGAATTCCGGCTACAGTACCATTATCTATAGGAGTTGTCCTTGCAACATAACTTGCAATTCCACAATCCATAAAATAAAATCTCCGTTCATTTAAAAGATCATTTACATTTCCCTGATTATACAGATCACATCCACCTAATATTTTTGAATATTTCAGCCACGATATGACATCATTCACTTCTGACCTGCTCACATGCTCCTTTGTATCAATTTTTACAAAATCCGTGATCTCCTGAATATCTTTTGAAGCAGTTCCTTTCTTCTCCTTCGCTATGCTCATGAGTGCCGCCTTATAGACATTTTCAAAAACGATAGCGCACTTATCACTCTTAAAATAAGATGCCGACTCTTCTGTAAATCTTGATATGATAGTCTCAATTACTTCATAACAGCTTGTTACCTCATGACTTCTTAGATATTCCCTTACAACTGCCGGATATCCTCCGATCTGAACATATATATTATACAATTCAGTTAGTCTGATATAGTTTTCTTTTTCAGAACCTCCGTATATGTCTATTGAATTTAGCAGTTCTTCCTGCCCGAATGCCCTGCAAAATTCTGAAAAAGATAATGGAAGTATCTCTATCTCTCTCATATTTCCTGCCGGTTTAAAATACTTTGCATTCAAAGTTTTACCAAGATAACTTCCGGTAACAGCCACATGACAGTTAAGCTCCCCCTGAAGTGCTCTTATGCTGTTATAGACCATACTGCTTTCCTGAATTTCATCTATGATAAGTATAGTCTCTTTTGAATTGCAAAATTCTTCCAGTCTCTCTTTTCTGCAATAATTGACCATTCCAAAACGTAATGAATTTGATAATACAAGCTCCTCAAAATCATGTAATTGATTTTCAACAGCCAGATTTACATAGATTATCTGCTCGTAGTGTTTGTATGCAAATTTCAAAAGCTCGGTAGTCTTTCCGGTCTGCCTTGCCCCTGTCAGATACAATACATAATCACTCCACTTATCTCTCCACTCTTCAAACTCTGCACAGATGTCTCTTAATAGTGGACTTTCTTTACACATCTCATCATAACGTGACTTATTTACTTTGCTTACATCAATTTTATCTAAAGTTTTATCAGTAGATTTTATAACGCCATCTTCCATAACCGCAAGATTATCAATGAGGTCAATATTCTGCAATGCATCATAATATTTTACATAGCTGCCATCAACCATAAACCCTGTTGTCTTTTTTTCGTTATTTATAACTTCTGCCAAAGCTCTCAAAGTGTTCACCTCCACAATTTCATTACAAAAACTTATCTCTTCTTCTGCAATATCCCATTAAACTTCGCCATAAACACAGCCGTTGTGACCGCTGCCGCCACGATATCGCTGACCGGCTCTGCCACGAATACCGCAAATACCTTATCCTGCATGAACACCGGCAGAATAAAGATCAGTGGAATAAGAAGTATCAGTTTTCTAAGACATGCCAAAAACAGGCTGACCTTTGCCTGTCCGAGTGCCATAAAGCTCTGCTGGCAGCATATCTGAAAGCCCATGGCAAATATTCCCGCCATATATATGCGAAGCGACCATGCAGTGTATTTTACCAGCTCTTTATCTGTGGTAAACATTCCCGCAAACACCTGCGGAACAAGCATCATCACAAGCCAGCTTACGCAGGTAAAAATCACGCATACTTTAAACTGTGTAAAAAATGCTTTCTTTACCCTTTGATTGTTTTTTGCTCCGTAGTTGAAGCTGATGATCGGCTGTCCACCCTGACATACGCCCTGAAGCGGCATAAGTACGAGCTGGCTTGTGCTCGTTATGATAGTCATTGCACCGACCGCCAGATCTCCACCGAATTTTGACAGGCTGGATGTAAAGCTGATCGACAAAAGACTCTCCGTAGACATCATGACAAAGCTTGATATTCCAAGCCCCAGACATGGTCCTATAATGTTCCACTCAAGCCTTAAATTTTCCTTTTTAAGTCTGAGCATTGTTTTGTTTCCTGTCAGAAAACGCAGTATCCACAGTGCTCCGACTGCCTGACTTATCACGGTGGCAAACGCTGCTCCCCTTACTCCCATGTTAAATACAAATATAAATATCGGATCAAGTATGATATTTATCACTGCACCTATCACAGTGGTGAGCATACTGATCTTTGCAAAGCCCTGTGTTGTGATAAACAGGTTCATGCCGAGTACGATAAGTACGAACACACTTCCGAGTATATAGATCCTTGCATAGGAAACCGCATACTCAAGCGTCACACTGCTCGCACCGAAAAGTGTCAGAAGCTGCGGTGCCGCTATATAAAATACCACAGTAAGAGCCACCGCACATATCATAAGAAATGCGAAACAGTTTCCTACTATTTTTTCGGCTGTATCGTTATCCTTTTTTCCCATATATATCGCAGCCCTCGGTGCTCCACCCGAGCCTGCCAGCATGGCAAATGCATTTATCAGCATCAGTATCGGTGCAAAAAGTCCGACTCCCGTAAGCGCGCTCGCTCCGATATCAGGGATATGTCCTATGTATATTCTGTCTACTATATTGTAGAGGAGATTGACTACCTGTGCTACTACAGCCGGAACAGCCAGCTTTGCAAGCAGTGACGGGATGCTGCCCTCTCCCAGATTTGTTGTATTATTCTGTGCCATGATTTTATGATTTTCTCCGTATTGTCTGATCTTTATCTGTAGCCTGTATAGTTTTATATATAGCTTTCTACATCACAAATATAATACCACAAAAACAACACATTACAAAATAAAAAGCGAAGCCGCATGATGTCCTACCAATCATATGCAGCTACGCTCTAAAATCTTATGTATTCTTATATATTATTTTCTTCTTATATATTCTTGATCACTTCCGTTACAAGGCTCTCAAAATCCTTTGCCACCCTGTCGGCTGTCTCCTGCACCTCAGTGTGAGAAAGCTTCTCCTGTGTGACTCCCGCAGCCATATTTGTGATACATGATATTCCACAGATTTCCAGTCCCATGTGCTTTGCTGCCAGAGCCTCACATGCGGTGCTCATACCTACTGCGTCTGCGCCCCAGTTTCTTACCATGCGCACCTCTGCCGGTGTCTCGTAAGCCGGACCTGTCATCTGTGCGTAAACACCTTCCTGTAAGCCGATGCCAAGCTTGTCTGCCTGCTCCTTTATGACAGCTCTCATGCGAAGACTGTAGACCTCGCTCATATCAGGAAATCTTACTCCAAGCTCATCGATATTCTGTCCGATGAGAGGACTAGGCACTCCTGTTGTGATATGGTCAGTGATAAGCATGAAATCTCCTGCCTTATAGCTTAGATTTACGCCTCCTGCCGCATTTGTAAGTATGAGCTTTTTAGCTCCCAAAAGTCCCATCAGACGGGTTGGAAGTACAACATCCGTCATAGGATATCCCTCGTAGTAATGCACTCTTCCCTGCATTGCCACTACTGGCACATCACCTATATAGCCGAATACATATCTGCCCTTGTGTCCTGCAACTGTCGATACAGGAAATCCTTCGATATCAGCGTATTCAACCGTACACTCCGTTTTGATCTGATCCGCATAATTTCCCAGACCCGATCCGAGTATTAATGCCACCTCCGGCACAAAATCCGTTTTCTGTCTTACGCTTGCAAGACAGATTGTCAATTTCTCATATATGTTGTTCATATAATTCTCCTATCTATCCACCTAACTTTCAATTTTATCTTCAAGTGTATTTTTTAACATCTTATACTGTTTACTATTTATGTAGATCTGATTTCCTTTTTTCGTAATCATTTCTTCTTCAATAAATTTTTTGACCGCACGGCTTACACTCTTAAGACAGAGCCCTGTCTCATCAGCCATTCCAATTCTGCCTTCGCTGATACATACTACACCATTCTCATTATTCTGTTCATAACACGAAACAAACATCAGTGCCAGACGATCAGCTCCCTGTAGAAATAAGTACAGACGGTTTCTTCTCGCTTCCTCCAAAAGTGATGTGCATGTTATCAGTGTCTCCTTCTCCAGAGTCTTTATATCTGAAAAAATCCATTTTTCATATTTCTCTCTCGATAGTTTTACAATAATGCAATCCGTAACTGCCTCTATAGTGGTCTTATAATAATCCTGTTTCATAAGAACCTCCATACCCCCAAGTGCGATCACGTTGTTTGGCTTCATAAAGTCAAATGCTATTCCAGATACACGGTAATCAGTTGCCTTTACGCGTCCCTTTGCAACAAAATATATCGTATTTGCTGGCTCGCCTTCCTCAATAAAAGTCACACCCGCCTTTATTGTATCCGTTTTAAGTGAATCCAAAAGCCATAACGGTGCAGTCTTAAAGTACTCTTCAAACTGCTCCTGTATATTTCTGTCCATATCCTTAAAAAAAAGCAAAACCTTATTTAGATAATTGTACTCCATACCTTCTCCTCTTATCTTTTCATAATTTTGGGTTATTATTTACTCATTGCAGTATGACAAATTACCTGTTATTCTCTTTAAAATTTCAGCCAGAAGCTGTATAACCGGACCTGCCGATAATGCTGTGATCACAGTGATCACCCCCAGCTTTCCTCCAAGCAGCGTTCCTATTATGATACAACAGATGTCAAAACCTATCTTTACAAAACGGTACTCTTTTTTCAGTTTGTCTTTTAGTACCATTACTACTCCGGTAAACGGATCAAGCCCTATATCGGCTGTGATATACATTGCTACCCCCGTATACAGCAGCAGACATCCGATCACCGCCCCAAAGATCTGTATCGGGAATGTCTGTACTTTAAACAGCAGATGATAAATTTTGCCTCCCAAATCTACTATAATACCATATGGAATGATATAAATAAAAGTTCCAATATTAACATAATGCCTTCCGGTAAAAAATACAACCACACACAGTACAATATTTACTATATTTGACGCTGTTCCAAGCTGTGCTGATGTAAGCCCCAGCGCATTTCTTATTCCATCATACATGATGCCGACCGGATCGTTTCCCAGTGCGGCAGCCGCATTGAAGGCAACACCTGTTCCTACCAGAAAAATACCTATTACAGCCAGGATAAACCTGTATATTTTCTCCTTCTTCATACAGTTTTCCTGCACTATATCAGTTTATCGAGGATCGAATGACCAATTGTTCCATCAGGTGTTTTTACACCAAAGTTATCTGCGATAGTAGCTCCTATAACTGCAAAAGTATCCTCACTGTCTATTGCGCCACCGTCCTTCATTTCCTTAGAGTATGCTATAAAAGGCACATACTCTCTCGTATGGTCTGTTCCTGTATATGTAGGATCATTTCCATGGTCTGCCGTGATGATGAGCAGATCGTCCTGTCTCATTTCATCCATCAGCACACCGAGATTTTTATCAAACTTTTCGATCTCCTGTCCATAACCCTGTGGATTTCTCCTGTGTCCCCACAGTGCGTCAAAATCTACGAGATTTACAAAGCAAAGTCCGTTAAAGTCCTCTTTGCATATATCTATGGTCTGTTCCATTCCGTGTACCGAGCTTTTTGAGCGGTGTGTCTGTGTGATACCCTCTCCACAGAATATGTCATTGATCTTTCCTACACCGATCACATCAAAACCGTTATCCTTTAATGCATTTAAAACAGTAGCTCCTGTAGGCTTAAGTGCATAGTCATGGCGGTTGCTGGTTCGCTTAAACTCACCCTTTTTCTTTCCCACATATGGTCGGGCTATGACTCTTCCCACTCTCCACTCGTCTTTTAAAGTGATCTCTCTGGCTATTTCACAACAGCGGTACAGGTTATCCAGATCAAAGGTTTCCTCGTTACCGCATATCTGGAGCACTGAATCTGCCGATGTATACACGATCATTGCTCCTGTATTTATCTCTTCTTCACCAAGCTCCTCTATTATCTCGGTTCCGCTCGCGCTCTTGTTTCCTATTACCTTTTTGCCGCAGCGTTTTTCAAGCTCTGCGATAAGTTCTGGTGGAAAACCGTTCTCTGTAAATGTGATAAAAGGCTTTTCAGTCTTAATACCCATCATCTCCCAGTGTCCGGTCATAGTATCCTTTCCGTTGCTTGCCTCAGAAAGTTTAGTATATCGTCCAAGAGGCTTTTCCACACCTTCCATAGTAGCTGTCGGATGCAGATTTAACATACCGAGCTTTTTAAGATTAGGGATATCAAGTGTGCCCATTTTGTCAACAATATGTCCGAATGTATCTACTCCGATGTCTCCGAATTTTTCCGAGTCAGGCATACAGCCTACTCCCAACGAATCCAGTACTATAACAAAAACTCTTCCATATTTATTCATCATATCACCTCATTTTATTCCAGATTTGCCGGTCCAAATCCCAGCGGTAACATTTCCTCAAGCGTATACATATCATAATGTGTTTTATCGGTCGCAAGTATGATCTTAAAAGTCTTCGGATCACAAAATTCCATCATAACCTGTCTGCACACTCCGCACGGAGCAGCATATTCAGTGAGTATTCCGTCCTTGCCTCCCACAATACATATTGCCTTAAAATTTCTTGTGCCCTCGCTTACCGCCTTAAAAAATGTTGTTCTCTCGGCACAGTTTGTAGCTGTGTAACCGGCATTTTCAATATTGCAGCCTGTATAGACCCTGTCATCTGCCGTAAGCAGTGCCGCTCCCACTTTAAAGTGGGAATACGGTGTGTATGAATATTTAAGCTGTCTGATACGCCATCGCATCATCACAGATCTGTTTTATCTCCTCCCATGTAGTTCCCTGTAACAGTAAAGTGTGGTCTACGTGCTTTAATATTTCCTTTATCTCCATTTTTTTATCCTTCCTATCCTTTAAAAAATGCTATTTTTCCTGATCTGCTTTTATGAGGTTTCTGATAGCCTCAACAGCTACCTGGATTGCCATATCTGTATCATGGACTACAGGATTTTCAAGTCCGAGCTTTTCTCTCTCCTGATTTGCAACTACAAGGAAGCAAGATCCTGCTCTTACCCTGAGTTTTCCTGCCGCAATAAAAAGTGCTGCCGACTCCATCTCTGAGGCAAGGCATTCCATCATCTTCCATGCCTCCCACTTGTTTAAAAGCTCATAGCCTACAGGCATTTTCTCTGGCTCATGCTGTCCGTAGAAGGCATCCTTGCACTCCACAACACCTGCGTGATATGGAAAGCCTTTTGCTTTTGCTGCCGAAACAAGCGCATTTGTTACCTCAAGATCAGCCACTGCCGGATACTCTATAGGTGCATACTCCTTGCTAGTACCCTCCATACGGACAGCTCCTGTAGCGACCACTACATCACCGCTCTTTATCTCTGTCTGCATACCTCCGCACGTACCGATCCTTACAAAGGTATCTGCACCGCAGCGGTACAGCTCTTCCATTGCGATTGAAGCTGACGGTCCGCCTATTCCTGTAGATGTAACACTTACCTTTACACCATCTAATGTTCCTGTATATGTGATATACTCTCTGTTGTCTGCTATGAGTACGGGATCATCAAAATACTGTGCTATCTTCACACATCTTTTCGGATCACCCGGCATGATAACATAGCGTCCGACCTCCCCATGTGCTACCTGTATATGATACTGACGGCTTGCGTCCTCTGAATAATTCTTCATTATATATCTCTCCTTTTTATCTTTGTCCCTTGTCATAAGGAATACCTTCTGCCTTCGGTGCTCTTGAATTCTTAGATACGAATATCAGCACTACGAGTGAAATGATGTATGGGAGCATATTGTAAATTGTTCCCGGAAGCTTTAATGCAACAAGTGCGCCAAAGCCTGTATATACATTTGAAAGTGCTCTGAAAAGGCCGAATAAAAGTGCTGCAAGTCCGATATTTACCGGTTTCCACTGACCAAAGATCATAACTGCCAGTGCAAGGAAACCAAATCCTGCAACTCCGTTTTCAAATTTCCACTCACTGACACCTGCTGTGATGTATACAAGTCCTCCTAGTCCCCCGAGCGCACCTGAAATAAGTACACCGGCATAACGCATTTTGTATACATTTATTCCTACCGAATCCGCAGCCTGTGGATGCTCACCACATGCTAAAAGGCGGAGTCCGAATTTTGTCTTGTATAAAACGACATAGGATGCAATGAGTAAAAGCAGTGCTATAAGCATAAACCAGTTAAATTCAAAGCCTCCGATATTTACGAGGAATGCTTTCTTTGCATGCTTGTAGGCAACTGTTGATGATACATTGTCAATGCTCTCTGCCATGTTGATGGCTCTTACGATAACTACAGCCGCTGCAGGTCCGAGCAGGTTGAGTGCTGTACCTACAAGAGTCTGGTCTGCATTGAAATTGATCGCAGCCACTCCAAGGAAAAGTGAAAATACCATTCCAGCTGCCACACTTGCTAAAATTACGAGCAATATAACAAAAGGCGCTGCTGTACTGTCCGGGAGATATTTCATCATGAGTGCTCCACCGAGCGCGCCTATTACCATGATTCCCTCGAGTCCGATATTGATGACACCACTGTGCTCTGAGAAACAGCCTCCCAGTGCTACAAGTGCCAGAACTGAAGCAAAAATAAGTGTATATTGGAGTAGTAATAACATTATCTTTCTCCTCCTTTCAATTCCTTTGCAGCTCTTTTCTCGTCCTGCTTGTCGAGGTAGCGATTGAGCCAGCGTTTAAAGAAGAATACAAAACCACACAGATAGATGATAAATGCTGTAGTTATATTACCACCGGTAGCGTTGCCTGTTCCAGATCCGTTTCCGTCTCCGGTTCCAGGCTCACTGTTGTTGGCAACAAGTGCCTTTATAGCTGCATCGAGTGCTTCTTTTGCTGCATCTATATATTCATTTCCGCGAGCTGCGCATCTTTGCAAGCTTGCTTGCTTTTATCATATAGGAAGTTACAGCGTAATTTCCTATATGATAAAAAAAGGTGCACACCAAAATGGCGCACACCTTTCCTACTTATTATACACTTATTTACCTATGTAAATACTTATTCTGTTGTAGTTTCAGCAGTCTCTGTACTTTCCGTGCTTTCACTGTCATCCGCTGCCACCATATCATCTATAGAGTTTGGTATCTGACCAAGCAGTGTCGTATTAGACAGGTATGCCGTATCATCCACCTTGATATAGTACTGACCGAGCATTGCATTTTTTGCTCCGATCGTGATCGTATATGTCTTATCGGAAGTATTCAGCTTTACGATATTCTGCGGATTGTCAAATCCGAAATCAGATGTATCCGTGTCGGAGTCAAACTCCTGTACTGCTGCGATCGCTGTTGCTGTGCCAAGCAGTGTTGTGACCTTGCTGGTGTTGACCTTCATGGAAGGATCATTGTCACATACCCACTGTACCTCATCCTCCGAACTGCTCTCTGTGCTGTCCTCTGATGTGGCTTCCGTACTGTCCGCAGTCTCTGTACCCTCGTCTTTATCGGCACTTTCTGTATCATCAGAGGTATCGGATGTCTCAACACGGCTGAATGTATACTCCTGTCCATCTATCAAAAATGAAATTGATTTTACATCAGATGAATCAACTGCAAGAGCCTCAACACTTTCGCTCTCACTGTCCGAATCATCATCCGTCTTATATTTATTATAATTGAGAAGTCCCATGTAGCCTGCCAGACAGGCTACAAGAACTATCGCAAGTATGACAAATGTTCGTTTCTGTTTATTCATTCTATACTGCTCCTGTTTTACTATTACGCGTTTTCGATAATATACGTTATGCTATATGCGAAATCGCAGACTATTTCTTTCTTCTGACTGCCCACACCACGATTCCGATGATAAGCAGTACTATAGGAATCGCTATCATCACGATAAGTCCGACTACAACGGCTGAAAGTGTATTTATTGTGATGTTGCTTAAGGTGTAGTCTTTCTCCGGTATTACACTTGATGCAAGCTCTACATTTCCGGTCATTGATGTGATGACATCTTTAAACATATCTGCGTTATTTCCTGATACCGCATTGTCATACGAATCATCTACCACGTATGGTGTACCGAATACGATAACCGATGCTCCTGTATCTGAATCGTTTATTGCAAGTCCTGTTGTAAATGGTCCGTTCTCATCTCCATCCTCAGCCTTTGAGGTTGTGATGTTCTTCCAGTCCTTCTTTAATACAGAGCTGTCTGATGTGGTAAGCATCTGTGTATAGGTTACTGTGTCTGTGTTGTCAGGATATTCTATCGCACAGGTTCCTGCTAGGAATACATATCCGTCTGTCGCATCTGATGTATAATCTGTTGCTTTTACTGTAGGAAGTACATACAGTGGGTTCTGGTAATATTTTGTTCCATCATTTTCTGCCACAACACCTGTCTTGAAACTTACGTTGTAGGTTTCAAGTATCTTGTTGAAGTTTGGCAGATCATCATTGTATGCATAGCAGCCGATGATAACAGCCTTTCCGCCACCATTTAAGTAGTCGATAACCTTCTGTGCATCAGCCTCGTTGAAGTCGACTGTTGGTGAGTTGATGATGATAGCAGATGCATCATCAGGTACTTTTTCCTCGTTAAAAAGCTCAAGACTCTGAAGATTTGCATTTGCCTTGCTTATCACATCGGTAAAGTTGCTGCCAAGTGTAGTCTCATTGTGTCCTGTGATCTGGTATACAACAGGAAGTGTGTCTGCGTCCATTGTCACATACTCAATAGCACTTGTGATCTGTCCCTCTGCATCATAGCCTGTGATAGTCTGCGTGTACTGGTATGTAGAGTAATCCATTGATGTCTCATAATCATAGATATCGTTGTAATCTATCACTTTTGATCTGCTGTCGCTTACCACGATAAGGCTGTTTGTGGTAGGTGCAGAGTCTGTATAATCCTGATAGAAATTAGGACTTGTCGAAGGATCGACATATTCTACCTTTATGTGGCTTGAAAGTCCCTGATAACGCTCAAGCGTCTCATCAATCTTGGCATCCTTTGATTTTTCTGAATTGAGCACGTAGATCGTGATGTCACTGTCAAGCTTCTGCAGATAATCCTTTGTATCATCTGTCATTGCAAAGAGCTGTGTGTAAGAGAAATCAAGTGATGTATATGTAGCTGGAAGTGTTGCAACTATGAGATTTACAACAACTGTGAGCACACATACTACCACGATAAGTCCTGCGGAGAATACCCCTGTGCCTATCTTTTTCCTTGAAAAAGCCCATCTTCTCTTCTGGATAGACTGTGTGGTAAGGAAGCACAAAAGCAGCACTACCGTGATATAGTAAACTGATGAGGTCACATCGAGACATCCGCTCATGTATCCCTCAAACGGTGTATACAGATCAAAACAGTCAAGCACTTTTGTGAGCAGATTTCCGCTCGATGAGATAAGTCCTGTGATGGACTGCATCATATATGAGATAAAAAGTGCTGCAAATGTAAGTATTGCTGAGATTATCACGCTCTCTGAGATAGATGAGATGAATAATCCGACCGCTATACATGCACACCCGTACAGCCAGAAGCCCAATAATGCTACATATGATTCACCGAGTGCTACTGTTCCGAATATTGAGAGAATAAGCGGTGAAATTGCAAAAATAATAATATCTACTGTAAATACGGCAGCCATTGCCAGATATTTTCCGGCTACGATTTTTCCGACCGATACAGGTGCTGTCAGCATGAGCTGATCTGTCTTGGATTTGCGCTCATCGGAAAGAGATCTCATGGTAAGGATCGGTACTGCGATCATCATGATAAATGCGATGCCTTTTAAGTCATAGGATATGTATGGATATCCGTTTTTCAGATTGTATACATAGTAATATAATCCGTATACTGCAAGCAGTGCTGCGACAAACAGCCAGCCTACTACATTCTGGAAATATGATTTGAACTCTCTTTTAAATATAGCCCACATTACTTATCATCTCCTTCCCCTGTAAGCTCAAGGAATACATCCTCAAGTGATCTGACTAGCGTATGCATCTCAAGGATTGGCATATGTGATGTACATGCCAAATCAAATATTTCCTCACGAATATCACAGTTTCTATGCGCTGTAACAAGTGCTCTTACAGTGTCTTCCTCCTCTGACTCTTCAAATACCACATTGTCAATATCTTCAATCTCATCAAACATTGCTCTTGCATCAGTCTCATCAGACTTAAGTACAATATCGATTTCCTGGTTTTTCGACATCAGATTGATAAGATTTTCTGTCGCATCACTTGCGACGAGCTTGCCTTTTGAGATGATAAATACATGGTCACACACCGCACTTATCTCTGTAAGGATGTGTGAGCTTAAGATTACCGTATGCTCTTCTCCGAGCTTTTTAATCAGATCCCTGATCTCTATGATCTGCTTTGGATCAAGACCTACCGTTGGCTCATCAAGGATGATGATCTCCGGATAGCCGAGTACAGCCTGTGCAAAGCCTACTCTTTGTCTGTAGCCCTTTGACAGGTTTTTGATCAGACGGTTGGCAACATCTGTAATGCCTGTCATCTCCATCGCATCAGCTATCATTTCTTTTCTCTTGCTTCTATCGAGTTTCTTTAGTTCTGCGGCAAATTTCAGATATTCGTACACTGTCATATCCACATAAAGTGGCGGTATCTCAGGCAGATATCCTATGCATTTCTTTGCCTCCTCCGGCTGTTCGAATATATCATAGCCATTTATCTTTACAGTACCACTGTCCGCACCGATGTATCCGGTGACGATGTTCATGGTTGTAGACTTTCCAGCACCGTTTGGTCCTAAAAGTCCGTATATCTTTCCGGGTTTTACCGTAAGTGAAAGATTGTTGACCGCTACATGGTCGCCATATTTTTTTACGAGATTACTTATTTCAATCACAGTAATGCTCCTCCTTATTTGTTCTGAATAAAAGGATACAAAAAAAGAGTGTTCATTTTGTGAAATCTGAACACTCTTTTGTATATTCTATTAATTTATCCGTAGTGCAAGTCTGAAAAATCAGAGATTTTCCGGACTGTACGGACATTCGTAATATCCCGGCACTACTCGCGCACGATCATAGCCTCACGCTCCGCACCTGTTCCGATAAACTTAACAGGCACTCCGATGTACTCCTCGATAAAGTTTATGTATGCTTTTGCATTATCAGGAAGTTCCTCGAACGTCTTGCAGCCTGCGATGCTCTCATCCCAGCCGCCTTTAAGCTCTTTGTATACCGGCTTTGCATTGTTGAGGACATTTAAGTTTGTTGTGAAATCCTCTGTTATCTCTCCGTTTACATCATATCCTGTACATACCTTTATAGTATCGAATTTGCCGATTGTATCGAGGTGGTTTACTGATAATGCTGTAAGTCCGTTGAGACGCTTAGCGTATTTTAATGTAACAAGGTCTAACCAGCCACATCTTCTTGGGCGGCCTGTTGTTGTGCCGTACTCATGACCAAGCTCACGAATTCTGTCTCCTGTCTCGTCAAGAAGCTCTGTAACATATGGACCTTCACCTACACGGCTTGAGTACGCCTTGATGACACCGTATACGTTTCCGATATCTGTAGCAGAAAGTCCTGTTCCCGTAAGGATACCACCGATAGTAGGGTTTGAAGATGTAACGAATGGATATGAACCAAAATCGATATCAAGGAGTGTAGCCTGAGCACCCTCAACAACTACTTTCTTGTCATCCTCCAATGCCTTGTGTAAAAGTGTAATAGTATCGCATACATATGGCTTAAGCTGTGCTGCATAATCTCTGTATGCCTCATACATCTTGTCAAAATCAAGCTCTGCTGTATAATCTGTATTCGGATCGTATACCTTAAGGAGTGCAAGCTTGATATCTGTCTGCTCTTTTAATCTTTCTTTAAAATCATGTGCATATAAATCTTCCATCCTGATTCCAGAACGCTCGTATTTATCACAGTATGAAGGTCCGATTCCTTTTCCGGTTGTACCGATCTTCTTTGCCTGTCTTACCTTCTCAAGTGCGACATCAAGCTTTCTGTGGTAAGGGAAGATGACATGTGTTTTTTCACTGATCTTTAAGTATTTATCCACATCATATCCGTGCTCTTTAAGATTATTTATTTCCTCTAGAAGAACCTCCGGATTTAAGACCACACCGTTTCCGATCACACCGATAGTGTGTCCTGATAATAAACCTGATGGAATAAGGTGCATTGCGTATTTGACACCATTTGCTTTTATTGTGTGACCTGCATTGTCTCCGCCTGTTGCTCTTACAGCTACATCAGCGTCAGTTGCGAGGTAATCTATTACTTTACCTTTACCCTCGTCACCATAAAAACATCCTATTACTACATCTACCTTTGACATATTACATGCCTCCCTTGTATTTTCTGACACAGTGCTGCTGTGCCGCATAATTGCTATTTTGATTATCTGATATAAAATTATTTAATATCAATCTTCTTAGAACATGCTATTGCAAGTGCTCCCGGTCCGATATGACAGGAAACCGAAAGTGAAAGTGGATTCATGACGATCTCATTATTAGGAAATACAGCCTGAACCTCTTCCTTAAATGCCTCTGCTGCAGCAAGATCATAAGTATATGCGATCTCAAGATTCATTTTTGCACCATCAGCACTATCAAACCGCTTCTCGAAATCTGACTTCATGGCCTCTATCATAATATTCTTTGCCTGCTTTACTGTACGCGCCTTTGCAAATGCATCAAGCTTCTCTCCCTGTATCTGTAATACAGGCTTAAGCTTAAGCAGTGTACCAAGTGCTGCTGCCGCAGGTGTGATCCTGCCGCCCTTTTTCAGGTATGTAAGTGTATCTACCATGATATATATTGAAGATTCAAACTTGGCATCCTCTAATATCTGCTTTATCTCGGATGCATTTTTTCCTGCATCTGCGAGATTTTTGGCATCGATAACAGACTGGCGCATGGTAACTGAAATTCTCTGATTGTTTACCACCTGCACCTTGCCGTCATAATCCTGTGCCAGCATATATGCAGTCTCACATGAGCTTGAAAGTCCTGATGACATCGGAATATATACGATCTCGTCATACTCCTTTAAAAGCTCATCCCATTTATCTGTGACGTCACCGACCAGAGGCATCGATGTCTTTATATCTCCGCCAGCCTGAAGCTTTTCATAAAACTGTTCCTGTGACAGATCTATATCCTCGTAGAACATTTCTTCATTTATATAAAATGGCATTGGAAGAACAACTACGCCCAGTTCCTTCGCCTGTGCCTGTGTGATTCCACTGTTGGAATCGGTCATAATAATAACCTTACTCATCTATTCACACTCCGATTGAATATTCTTTCGTTTATTTTCAACATTGCTCATTATAACATAGCAACATATGTTTGAAAAGTTTTTTTTAGCAGGTACAAACCATCATATCATTATTTGATGTCAAGATTTATATATTAAATCTCCACACCAGAAACACGTATCATCTTCTCCTTGAAAAAATAATTGAATACGGCAATTACTCTTCCCACTCCTATCATGGAACATATTGTTCCGATACCTATTCCTACAAGATGTCCATTAAAGATCAGACCAATACTACATGTAAATACTACATTGAATATATCAAAACAGTTTTTAGTGATGCCGACACCCTTGCCACAAAAATCTGCAAGTGTCTGTACGATACCGTCCCCAGGATTGGGAATTATCCGCATATTAAGTGACATTGCTGCTCCTACTCCAGTAAGTACAAGTGCCGCGAAAAGTACTATTAGCTGTACGATAAAATGTGATACTGTATTTGTTCCCTCCGGTGAAAAATCCGGCAATAATATCGAAAATAAATTCATGAATCTCGTAAACAAAATGCTGAGTGGGAATTGTAATATATCCGCTAGTATTATATATTTCATAGAATTTTTATTTGCGTGTACAAGTGCCGTATTCTTGGCCTGGTTTTTCCTATTGCGCAGATTCATTATCACATGTAATATTATCTCTATTAATACAAATATCGCATACATTGCTAGTGTTGTATTAGCAAAATTAAATTCATTAATATGCGATATACTATATGACACAGATATGATTGGTGATACTCCAAGTCCTGATTTGGTGTTTAGTATTATTCCAAAAGCAAGTATGATCAGTCCTGCTACATAGATGATTATTCGATTTATCATCTCTTTATTCATTTTTTATCGCCTCTTTTTTATTTTTTCCATTAATTATAAGATTAAATGATCAACCTACAGCATAAATTCATACTTACATGTAATTTGATATTTAATATTCCCTGTTTCTTAAGTATCTCCTCAAGCCTGTCATAAAGCAGTCTTCCAATGCCCTTTCTCTTCTTTATCATCTTCTGTTGCTGTGCGTATTGAAATCATTTGTGTGTCTCCTGTTGTGTTGCTATTATTCTATCTTACTGCATATCAATGTATCCAGGATCTTCCGGCATGATGATAGCTGCTATGATATATGCGATAAGTCCACTTCCACCTGCAAGAGTAAATATAACCCATGCAAGACGGATAACTGTCGGATCTACGTCAAAATAATTTGCAATGCCTCCACATACTCCACAAACTTTTTTGTCTTTGTTGCTTTTATATAATCTTTTTTTCATGGTTGTTGTCTCCTTCTAATATTTGCTATTCGCCCCAATAATCTATGCTTTCATCTGTTCTTAGTTTTATTCCAAACATTTTCCACATAAAATCCTCTTTTTCTATACCCCCAATTCCTTTTTCAAATCTTCTTCGCTAATCCAGCCTTCTCTCTCAGCTTCATCTTCTGCTTCCTGCAGCTTTTTATTCAAAAAATACATTATTTCCTCCATAGTTAAAATCCCGTATTCTTCCTTACCATTTCTAGTCAAATATACTCTGCTTGATATCTAACTTCTATTAATATAATACTTTTTATTTTATAATTTCTCAAGGGCATATTTCTGTATCGGGCATACTAGATTTGGAAAATATTAAATTAGTATGCTCTGAGCTGCAAAATCAGGCATACTTATCAGGAAAAAGCTTGAAAAGTATGCTTAAACGCTGACATACAGCGTAAACCGGCTGGCTACACCAGCCGTAGCTACGCTACTTTATTCAACTGACCACCCAGCGCTTATCTCGGATTTCGTCCGCTTCGCGTCCTCTCCCGCTGCTTCGCAGCTAAAATCCTCGTTAAATGCTGGGCGCCGAATAAAAAACAAGGCCACGCCACAAATCCACATACAGCGTAAACCGGCTGGCTACACCAGCCTACGTATATTCGCAATCCGCACTACCGTGCCACTTGCTCATATCCGAACATTCGTCAAAAAGAAAACCCGCGGTTCACACGAGTGTGACCACGGGTTTCTTTTTTCCTCATTGTTTACGCTTACATCATTCCCATTCCGGCACCGGCACCTGCTGGCATTGCTGGAGTGTCCTCTTTGATTGTAGCTACTGCTGACTCTGTTGTAAGGAGTGTTGAAGCTACTGATGTTGCATTCTGTAATGCACTTCTTGTTACCTTTACAGGATCAAGAATTCCGCTCTCAACCATGTCTACATACTCTTCTGTAGCTGCGTTGAAGCCTGTTCCAGGAGCTGACTCCTTAACTTTATTGATGATAACTGCTCCCTCAAGTCCTGCGTTTGCAGAAATGTAATACAGTGGAGCCTCGAGCGCTTTAAGTATAACCTTTGCACCTGTCTTTTCGTCTCCCTCTAATTTATCAACAAGCTCTGCAACCTTCTTTGAAGCATGGATGTATGCTGATCCACCACCTGCGATGATTCCTTCCTCGACTGCTGCTCTTGTAGCATTGAGGGCATCTTCCATACGAAGTTTTGCTTCCTTCATCTCTGTCTCTGTTGCAGCACCTACACGGATAACTGCTACACCGCCTGCCATCTTAGCAAGACGCTCCTGTAATTTCTCTTTATCAAACTCAGATGTTGTCTCCTCGATCTGACCACGGATCTGGTTAATTCTTCCATTGATAGCCTCTTTGTCTCCAGCACCATCAACGATGACTGTGTTCTCTTTCTGAACTTTAACAGATTTAGCGCGTCCAAGCATATCCATTGTTGTATCTTTAAGCTCAAGTCCAAGATCAGAGCTGATTACCTGACCACCTGTAAGAACTGCGATATCCTCGAGCATTGCTTTTCTTCTGTCACCGTATCCAGGAGCCTTAACAGCTACTACGTTGAATGTTCCACGGAGTTTGTTTACGATAAGTGTTGTAAGAGCCTCACCCTCTACATCCTCAGCGATGATGAGAAGTCTTGCTCCTGACTGTACAATCTGCTCAAGTAATGGAAGTATATCCTGAATATTTGAGATCTTCTTGTCTGTGATAAGGATATATGGATCATCAAGTACTGCTTCCATCTTATCCATATCTGTGCACATATACGCTGAAAGATATCCACGGTCAAACTGCATACCTTCTACGAGGTCAAGCTCTGTCTGCATTGTCTTTGACTCTTCGATTGTGATTACACCGTCATTTGTAACCTTTTCCATAGCATCTGCTACCATATTACCAACTGACTCATCACCAGCAGAAATAGCTGCAACCTTCGCAATCTGATCTTTTCCAGTTACTTTCTGGCTCATCTCTTTGAGTGCCTCTACTGCTGCATCTGTGGCTTTCTTCATACCACGACGGAGGACGATTGGATTAGCTCCTGCCTCAAGATTCTTCATACCTTCCTGAACCATTGCCTGTGTAAGTACTGTAGCTGTTGTTGTTCCGTCTCCTGCCACATCATTTGTCTTTGTAGCAACTTCTTTAACAAGCTGTGCTCCCATGTTCTCGAAAGCATCCTCAAGCTCTACTTCTTTTGCAATTGTAACACCATCATTTGTGATAAGTGGTGCGCCATAAGATTTGTCAAGTACTACGTTTCTTCCTTTTGGTCCAAGTGTTACTCTTACTGTATTTGCTAATTTATCTACTCCAGCTCCAAGTGCGGCTCTAGCTTCTGAGCCATATTTAATTTCTTTTGCCATGATTTATACGACCTTTCTATTTATTTTGTAACTATTCAATATCTTTATTAGATATCCTATTCTACTACTGCAAGAATATCATTCTGTCTTACTATGATATATTCTTCTCCGTCAAGTTTAACTTCTGTTCCGGCATATTTAGAATAAATAACCTTCTGTCCTGTTGTAACCTGCATTTTTATCTCTTTTCCATCAACCATTCCACCAGGTCCTACAGCGATAACCTCAGCCTCCTGTGGCTTCTCCTGTGCTGTACCTGCAAGGATGATTCCTGATTTTGTTGTCTCCTCAGCTTCTAACTGCTTTAATACTACTCTGTCTGATAATGGAACTAATTTCATTAATATTGCCTCCTTTTATCTTTGTTAGCACTCATTTCTTTCGAGTGCTAATTACTTTCTGATAATAAAATATCACTATTGCATTTCAATGTCAACAGTGATATTTTATTTTAATATTTTTTTTATATTATGATTAATCAGATTACTACATGCTCCGCATTCCCGTAATCTGACTCCACCTCGAAATCCGCTAATTTACTAGCTTCGCATAGTAAATTGCTACTTTCTCGTTGTAGTGTAGGTCACTAAGGTATACATCGAATTGCATGCAAGCATGCATCGATGATACCTTTTGACCCTTTAATCATATCAGTCCATAATGCCTAAGCGCATGCTTGACACCACCATCCATGATGTCGATTGTGACGTATTCAGCTATCTCCTTTACGAAAGGTGTGGCATTGCCCATTGCGATACCGTGTCCTACGCTCTGCAACATTTCTATATCATTAACACTGTCTCCTATGGCAAATGTCTCATCCATAGGGATATCAAGGTGCTTGCACAGCCACATAATACCGGTAGCCTTCGATGTGTCCTTTGGCACAAATTCCACGACATTTTCCTCGTGCTCTAGCATGATAAAATTAGTTGAAAATTCAGCTTTTACACGCTCATAATCGGTGCCGTCTATTATGTCTGCCGAAAATTTGTTTACTCTTATCTCGCCCTCGTACCCTCTTATTACATGTGCGTGCTCGCCCAAGGAGTCAAACAGATAATCCACATACGGATCATTCTCAAAGCCCTCATCATCTATCCAGTAATCCGTCGAGCCTTCCAATACAACAGGCATTTTGCACTCAGAAAGCACTCTTATGATCTTTTGTACCATATCTCGGCTTAGGTCATTTTCGTAGATAACTTTACCATCCATTTCAATATAGTTGCCACATGCCGCAATTATTCCATCAAATCCCATATTTAATAATTTTTCGGATGTAATGCTTGCTCTGGCACGTCCTGTACAAAGGAATGCTTTATGTCCATTTGCCTTTAGAGCCGCAATAGCCTCTATCGCGCTTTCCGGGATGACCATGTTGTTGTCCCATAATGTCCCGTCTATGTCAAAAAATACCGTTTTACCCATTATTTTACTTTTTTATTTCTCCATTTAATTTATCCATTTGTTTTATCAGTCTCATTTATCTGCTTCATTTTATCAAGCAAAGGAGTGGTCTGTTCCATCATATTTGAAATATCCTCATATATAAAGCCTTTCTGAGTCATCAGATTTTTAAGTCCATCAATATTTTCCTGAACCTGCTCATAGCGTCTACTGTGTTCTTCCATACTCTGTCTTAGTGCATCAACTTTTTCGCCACACTGGCCTACTACTTCATTTATGCCGGAATGCACATTCTCTACACCCGATACCGAATCATATATCTCACGGAATACTCCTTCTGTATTTTCCATCTGTGTCTTTGACATTTCAAGCGACTCTCTCGCATCGCCGAGTGAGGAGGTCAGCTTTCCGGAACTTACCTCAAGTCCCTCCATACTCCTGTTTACCTCTCCAACGAGATCTTTTATGCCTATTGAAAGCTTAGTAACTTCATCTGCAACAACGGCAAAACCTTTTCCGTGCTCGCCCGCTCTTGCAGCCTCTATCGATGCATTAAGCGCAAGCAGATTTGTCTGATTTGCAATACCGACTATACTAAGGAGTGTAGCCCTTATTTTTTCAAACTCAACCTGAAATTCATCATATACCTTATTTATCTCATCAAAGTGAAGCTCTACCTTTGCCGAACTCTGTTTTAACTGCTCGATATCCGCCATTGCACCGTCCGAAACTGTTGTTACATCGGTTATAACATCCTTAAACTGTCCGGAGATGTCGTTTATCTTTTCAAATTCGCTCTGGAAATCATCAACCGCATTACTTACTTCATTATTATGTTCGATAACCTCTGAATACGATTCTTTTACCCTCTCTATCTCGGTTATTGTCTTTAATTCTTCATCAACGAGCGCCTCTTTTCTATCCATGACAAAATCGCTTAAATATCTCATCGAATCGATGCATCCGTTTATCTGCTCTTTCTGCGCCTTGTCTGATGCCGCTGCACGATTTTCTAACTTTGCTTTTTTTCTCTTAAACATGATCTACTCCTCCTATTCAAATACCGCACAAACCATTGTCTGATTTACGTGCTGGTTATTATACTGTTCTCCACCTCCGACAACTCCTATATGATTGCCGAGAGATGCCATATCCTTTGTATATGTGGAAATATAATTTTTGTCAGTATAGAGCAGAAATCTGTAAATACAGTCCACAGACAGAACAAGCGATATTTTTCCCATGTCCTGTTTTATCTTCGATCTTGTATTTTTTTCTATCTCGTCATAATCTCCGAGGCTTAAGAAATATATACAGTCATTTTTATTTATTCTCTTAAAATTGACCAATGTTCCATTCTTTTCCAATGTCATCATGGATGAAATAAATACCTGATCGCCAACAACACGCCCCATCGGATTTACAAGCACGTTGTCTATTATCTTGCTGTCAGGTATGCCGATCTCACTGCTATATACTGATGCAGCCGGTTTTCCATCTAACTCTATAAGTGCCTTTCTTGCCACGTCTACCTTTGTCGCAAAATGCGCAGTGGATGAATTATTTTCATATATATTTTCTTTGTATACCCTGACTTTTCCGGTAAGATTTTTGACAAATGCATATACGCAGGCGTCCTCATAAATACTACCGTTATAAGCAACTACCGCAGATTTGCCATCCGGTACTCCAAATACTGTTCCTCCAATAAGTGGAATGTTCTTCTTTCCAAGGCAGGCATTAAATGTTGTAACAAGCATTTCCTCTGATCCTGTACAATATTCTATGCATACCGTATCATTATTATTGGCACCCACTTCGTTCATTTTGTTGTTGATCTGTGTCACACCGAGCACAGGATATTTGCTGATTTCTTTTATAACACCACAGCTTGTCTTTGTATCCTCAAAAAATGCAAGAACAGCAATATTATTGTCATCTACTTTTCCATTTACAAACTTCGTGCCGATCGTACCAATAGACTCTGCATCCGGATATGCATTATGTATAAGTTCTGCAACACCTTCCGCCATATCATATGGGGTCATAAAAAGAATCATTTTGGGATTGGTAAGTCCATTTGTAGCCTGCCTCACTGCTTCTATATCATTTCCATGACCTGTTCCTATAAAAGTTCTCATCTGTCACAATCCTCCTGTGTATACAAAAGTTAATTCATATGGTACTATTGTAACATATTCACATAACTAAAACTACAGATCTATGAACTTTTATCTCATTTCGAGATTTTCTACTTTTCACACAAAAACCCAGTGCATTGCACTAGGTTTTTTGTTATAAATACATATTTAAGATTACTGTACTGAGAGATATGAATAACCCATGAGGCTTTCATCCACCTCTCTTGCCACCTCACGTCCCTCACGGATAGCCCATACTACAAGGGACTGTCCACGATGGTTGTCACCTGCCACATATACGTTTTTGACATTTGTAGCATAGCGCCCTTCCTCTGTAGCCACATTAGTTCTGGCATTGAGTTCTACACCAAAAGCCTTTGCCACGTAGCCTTCTGTTCCAAGGAAGCCTGCTGCGATAAGCACAAGCTCTGCAGGGATTTTTTTCTCTGTTCCTTCTACAGGAACCATCATAAATCTGCCTGTCTTCTCATCTTTTTTGCTCTCAAGGCTTACAATTGTAAGCTCTTTTAAGCTGCCGTTTTTGTCCTTGTGGAACTCTTTTACTGTTGTTGTATAAATACGAGGATCGTGACCAAACATCGCGATAGCCTCCTCCTGGCCGTAGTCAGTCTTTAAGACCTTTGGCCACTCAGGCCATGGGTTGTTTGCGGCACGCTCAGTTGGCGGGCAAGGCATCATCTCAAGCTGTGTGACTGATTTTGCTCCCTGACGGATTGCTGTTCCGACACAGTCATTTCCTGTGTCTCCACCACCGATGATAACTACATTTTTGCCTTTTGCAGATACAAATTTGCCATCTGTAAGATTAGAGTTTAAGAGGCTCTTTGTGTTCTGTGTGAGGTAATCCACTGCGAAGTAGATACCCTTTGCATCTCTTCCGTCTGCCTTTATATCTCTTGGATTTTTAGCTCCGCAGCAGAGGATTACTCTGTCATACTCTTTGTAAAGCTCTGCCGGTTTTATATCTTTTCCGACATTACAGTTTGTGATAAACTTAATGCCCTCTTCTTTCATTATATTAACCTTGCGGTCGATAATGTTTTTCTCAAGCTTCATGTTCGGGATACCATACATGAGAAGTCCGCCTACGCGGTCCTCTCTCTCATATACTGTAACCTCATGTCCACGCTGGTTGAGCTGGTCTGCTGCCGCAAGTCCTGAAGGGCCCGAACCAATGATCGCAACCTTCTTGCCTGTTCTTACCTTTGGCGGCTTTGGTCCGGCATAGCCATTTTTGTAAGCTGTCTCTATTATACCATGTTCGTTGTCCCTTACAGACACCGGATCTCCCCAGTGTCCACATGTACATGCCTTTTCACAAAGAGCCGGACAGACTCTTGAAGTAAACTCAGGGAAGTTGTTGGTCTTGTGCAGACGACTGTATGCCTGCTCCCAGTTTCCTGTGTATACAAGATCATTCCACTCCGGAACAAGGTTGTGAAGAGGACATCCTGATGTCATACCAGCGATAGTTGCTCCTGCCTGACAGAACGGCACACCACAGTCCATACAGCGGGCAGCCTGTTTCTGCTGGTTTTCTTTTGAAGGGAATACATGGAACTCGTTAAAGTTCTTAATACGCTCCTTTGGCTCTATGGAGCCGGCTTCGCATCTTTCATATTCCATAAATCCTGTTGGTTTTCCCATTATATCTGCCCTCCTTAGTTCCTGGTGCTGGCATAAAATGCCTCGATCTGTGCCTGCTCTGCATTAAGACCTTTTTCTTCCATCTGTACGATTGCCATCTGCATACGGTTGTAATCGTATGGGATAACTTTCTTGAATTTTGGAAGATATTCACTGAAATGATCAAGTACTTCTTTACCCTTTTCAGAGTTTGTAAGTGTCACATGCTCTTTAATCATTTCTTTTAATTCTAATACATCGTATTTGCTTGTTACTTCTGCTGTAAATACCATTGACTTGTTAGTTCTCATGTAAAGATCATTGTCCTCGTCAAGTACATATGCTATTCCACCGCTCATACCTGCTGCGAAGTTCTTTCCAGTCTTGCCAAGTACTACAACACGTCCACCTGTCATATACTCACAACCGTGATCTCCGACGCCCTCTACTACCGCTGTTGCACCTGAGTTTCTTACACAGAAACGCTCACCGGCAACACCGTTTATGAATGCCTTACCACTTGTAGCTCCGTAAAGTGCTACGTTTCCTATGATGATATTCTCATCTTTTTCAAACTTAACTCCTGCTGGTGGATAAACGATTAGTTTTCCGCCTGAGAGGCCTTTTCCGAAGTAATCGTTGGAGTCTCCGACAAGCTCAAGTGTAAGTCCCTTAGGTATAAATGCTCCAAAGCTCTGTCCTCCGGCACCGTTACACTTAATCACGTATGTATCATCCTCAAGAGTATCGTCATATTTCTTTGTTATCTCTGAACCGAATATTGTTCCGAGTGATCTGTTTACGTTCGTCACCTCGACCTCGATAGCACGCTTTTGTTTATTCTCAAGTGCGCTCTTAAGCTGAGTAAGGATTTCTGTCATATCCTTTGACTTTGAAAGTTCAAAATCATAAACCTGCTTTGGATCGAAGATTACTTTTTCTTTCTTTCCATCAAACGGATTGTTAAGTATACAGTCAAGGTTGATCTTTTCCTGTCTCTCACTTAAATTGTCACGTTTCTTTAAGAGATCGCCACGTCCTACAAGCTCATCTACAGTCTTTACACCAAGCTTTGCCATATACTCACGAAGTTCCTCTGCGATAAAACGCATAAAGTTCTCTACGTACTCA
Source organism: bacterium (assembly GCA_963641405.1). Classification (GTDB taxonomy): domain Bacteria; phylum Bacillota; class Clostridia; order Lachnospirales; family Lachnospiraceae; genus Roseburia. The sequence goes on from CAVICC010000024.1 coordinate 25,933, forward strand.
GGTTTTCCTGTAAAACGCTTGCGAAGCTCAGGATTTTGTGTGGCAATTCCGGCAGGACATGTATCAAGGTTACATACACGCATCATGACGCAGCCCATTGTTACGAGCGGTGCTGTAGCAAAACCAAATTCCTCAGCTCCAAGACATGCTGCAATGGCAACATCACGGCCACTCATAAGCTTTCCGTCTGTCTCTATTCTTACTTTATTACGAAGTCCATTCATAATAAGAGTCTGATGTGTCTCTGCAAGACCAAGCTCCCATGGAAGTCCTGCATTGTGGATAGAACTGCTTGGTGCGGCTCCTGTTCCACCATCATATCCAGAGATAAGTACAACCTGTGCTCCTGCTTTTGCAACACCTGCTGCGACTGTTCCGACTCCTGCCTCTGATACAAGTTTTACAGAAATTCTCGCATCCCTGTTGGCATTTTTAAGATCAAATATAAGCTGCTCAAGATCCTCGATAGAGTAAATATCATGGTGCGGTGGTGGTGAGATAAGTGATACTCCCGGTGTTGAAAGTCTGGTCTTTGCGATCCAAGGATATACTTTCTTTCCTGGAAGATGTCCACCTTCACCCGGCTTAGCTCCCTGAGCCATCTTGATCTGGATTTCCTGTGCACTTGTTAAGTATCTGCTTGTAACACCAAAACGTCCTGATGCAACCTGTTTGATTGCTGAACAACGGTTCTTTCCGTCTTTTCCTATTGTAAGACGATCCTTGTCCTCTCCACCTTCTCCTGTATTTGATTTACCATGAAGATGGTTCATTGCGATGGCAAGTGTCTCATGCGCTTCTTTTGAGATTGATCCATATGACATAGCACCAGTCTTGAAACGAGTCACGATAGAGTCAACGCTCTCGACATCCTCAAGCTTAACGCTCTTCTTAGGATAATTAAAATCCATAAGTCCACGGATATTTGTATTTTTCTGCTCTTCATCTACGAGTGCTGTATACTGTTTGAACAGTTCATAATCACCACGCTGTGTAGACTGTTGAAGCAAATGTATTGTAGCAGGATTGTAAAGATGGTCGTCTGCCCCGCTTCTCATCTTGTGACGTCCCTTGCTGTCAAGAGTAACATCTGTCTCAAGTCCTAGTGGATCATATGCTGCTGAGTGCAGTGTATTTACGTCATTCTCGATATCCTGTATTGTAATTCCACCGATACGGCTTACAGTATTTGTGAAGTATTTGTCAATGACTGTCTTGTCGATTCCGATTGCTTCAAAAATCTTTGAACCCTGGTATGACTGGATAGTTGAAATACCCATTTTGGCAGCAATTTTTACGATACCAGTGATGACCGCATGGTTGTAATCATCGATAGCAGCATAATAATCTTTGTCGAGCATATGCTCATCAACAAGCTGTTTTACAGTATCCTGTGCCAGATATGGATTTATCGCACTTGCACCAAATCCAAGAAGTGTTGCAAAGTGATGTACCTCTCTTGGCTCTCCTGACTCAAGGATAAGAGAAAGTGATGTTCTCTTTTTGGTCTTTACGAGATACTGCTGTAATGCTGAAACAGCAAGCAACGAAGGAATGGCAACGTGGTTCTCATCCACTCCTCTGTCTGAAAGGATGATGATGTTTGCTCCGTCCCTGTATGCACGGTCAGCTTCTATATAAAGTCTGTCTACTGCTTTCTCAAGACTTGTATTCTTATAATATATAATAGGAATAACTTCTACCTTAAATCCGTCAGCCTTGATGTTTTTGATCTTCATAAGGTCTGTGTTTGTAAGGATAGGATTATTTACTTTAAGTACACGGCAGTTTTCAGGTTTTTCCTCAAGTACGTTTCCTGCATCTCCGATGTAAAGTGTTGTTGATGTAACCACTTCCTCACGGATTGAATCGATAGGAGGGTTTGTAACCTGTGCGAAACGCTGTTTAAAGTAGTTAAATAAAGGCTCCCTGTTTCCTGATAATGCTGCAAGCGGTGTATCTGTTCCCATGGCTGCTGTACCCTCGACACCGTTTTTAGCCATCGGAAGGATTGAATCCTTGAGTGACTCATATGTGTAACCGAAAGCTCTCTGCATTCTCTGACGTTCATCCTTTGTGTACTCAGGCACTCTTTGGTTTGGGATCTTTAAATCTTTGAGATTGACCATGTATCTGTCGATCCACTCACCGTATGGCTGCTTGTCTGCGTATCTTTCTTTAAGCTCGTCATCATCGATGATCTTTCCTGCTACTGTATCAACAAGAAGCATTTTTCCAGGACGAAGACGGTCTTTTTTTACGATCTTTGTAGGATCTATCTCAAGTACTCCGACTTCTGATGAAAGAATAAGGTAATCATCATCTGTCACGTAGTAACGTGATGGACGAAGACCGTTACGGTCAAGCACTGCCCCCATCATATCTCCATCTGAGAAAATGATAGATGCCGGTCCATCCCATGGCTCCATCATTGTCGCATAGTACTGATAGAAGTCTTTTTTCTTTTGTGTCATGATAGAGTTGTTTGCCCATGGCTCAGGGATCATGATCATGACTGCAAGAGGAAGCTCCATACCGCTCATTACAAGAAACTCTAATGCATTATCAAGCATTGCTGAGTCAGATCCCTCTGCATTGATAACAGGAAGTACTTTCTGAAACTCTTTTTTGAGCTTAGGTGACTCCATGTTTTCCTCGCGGGCTGACATCTTATCAGAGTTACCACGAATAGTATTGATCTCACCGTTGTGTACGATAAATCTGTTTGGATGCGATCTCTCCCAGCTTGGGTTTGTGTTGGTTGAGAATCTTGAATGTACTGTAGCGATAGCTGACTCGTAATCAGGATCCTGCAGATCCATGAAGAACTGTCTGAGCTGCTCAACAAGGAACATTCCTTTGTATACGATTGTTCTGCTTGAGAATGAAACAACATATGTATTGTCGTTTGACTGCTCGAATACACGTCTTGCTACATAAAGCTTTCTGTCAAACTCAAGACCTCTCTCGACATCCTCAGGTCTCTTTACGAAACACTGCATGATGCAAGGCATACAGTCTCTTGCTTTCTGTGAAAGCTTATCAGGCTCTGTAGGTACCTCTCTCCATCCGAGGAAATCAAGACCTTCCTTTTCAACGATTACCTCAAGCATCTTCTTTGCCTGAATGGTCTTGAACTCATCATTAGGGAAGAAGAACATTCCTACACCGTAGTCTCTTTCGTCTCCTAATTCTATTCCTAATGGCTTTGTAACCTTCTTGAAAAACTTATGAGATATCTGAAGCAGGATACCAACACCGTCTCCGGTCTTTCCGTCGGCATCTTTTCCTGCTCTGTGCTTTAAGTTCTCAACGATCTTTAAAGCATTCTCGACGGTCTCATGCGTCTTAATTCCCTTGATATTTACTACTGCACCGATTCCACAGTTGTCATGTTCAAACTGAGGATCATATAATCCCTTTGCTGTGGCTGTGCTCTCATTCCACTGTTTACTCATAGGTACATCCTTTCCTAGTGTAAATCTCCCGCTGTCTGTATAACAGCTTTTGTTTACGGATTTCTTGATTATGATTTTACAACTATGACGGACTAAAGTAAATAGGAAATTTCTGATTATTGTCTGATTATTTGTCAGTTTATTTATTTCTGTACAATTGTCTGATTATAATATATATTGTATATCCATTTAAGCTATTTCAAAACAATTCCGATGTGTTTTTAGTAAAAACTTTTTTCATTTGAATGCGGTGCACAAGGGGTGTTTTTAAAATTGTGTGTAAATTGTGTGTGATTTTTCATCCGTCTGTGGGAACAATAACGGACTGAGTACCACAATTGCTCCCTTACACTGTGGAAATGCTGTAAATTATAAGAGAGTTCTAAAAAGTGAAATTTGCGAAATATTTATCATATCTTGTCACGCATAAAAAATGGTTTTAAAAATATTAAGCACTTATCTTCTGTATTTGCGCAAGTAATAGATAAATATGACAACACCCGCAACAAGTGTCACAACAGACACTCCCCATGCCATCCCACTTCCATCCAGTGTATTATCAAATATACCTGTCTCTGTCCTTATTACGGCAAATGAATTTGCCGTAATGTGTCCTACCATGGCGGCATACATATGCCCAGACTTATACATAAACAGCGCAAGCACTATTCCAAACAAAAATGCATAAACAAACTGCACGATATTAAAATGTATGAGTCCAAACAGCAGTGCTGATAAAAATACAGACTGCCATAAGCCTGTGAGTTTTCGCAGATTACCAAATACTATGCCACGGAATACAAGTTCCTCCATAATTGGGGAAAGTATAGCAGAACCGATAAGTTCTAACACAAGTGTACTTCCGTAGAAGTTCTCGTTTGCCTGCGCATAGGCACTTGACATATTCACAAGCGGCGACATTGATATGATATTATTGAGCGCAGATGATATAAAAAGCGTTATCACTATCACATACACTATATTTAGGCCAAGAGCCTTATCAATTTTCGGCTTCTGTATAAACATTTCCTGTGTTGGTTTATATGTCGCAAAATACATAAATGGTATAGTGACTGCTGCCGATATGATCTGGGCGGTCATGTATGTGGCAATTGTATGCCCTATAAACGCAAACACGAAGTACATCGTACTTAGGAATATTATGTAATACAATATTATCGGGAATATAATTTCCCATACTACTGCTTTGAGTTTTAATTTACTTTCCATTATATTTTCCTGTGATTATTAATATAGTTTCGCAAGCACGCCCGGCAGTTCTCTTAGATCATCTACTACGGCCTTTGCACCAGCCTTTAGCATCTCATCTACATTGCCAAATCCAAAGCTTACTGCTATGCTTTGCACACCTACCTTATTTGCTCCCTCTATGTCAAACATGGTATCTCCTATCAGGCACATTTCTTCTCTTGGTATGTCGCTCCATCTGCGCATAACTTCGTTTAATACTTCCTCTTTAGTATCAATTCGTCCATCGAAAGTTGCACCCACGACATCATCAAATAATTCAAGAATGTCAAAATGCTCAAGTATGCGCCTACATGACTTCTCCGGCTTTGATGATGCCATTCCTATCATGTAGCCGCGCTGTTTTAGCTCCTCTATGCATTCTCCTACTCTAGGATAAAGTGTACACTCAAATATCCCTCTATCTTGGTATCTTTCCCTATAAACATCCACTGCCTCATCCGCCTTTTCCTCAGAAAAACCATAGCGAGTCCTAAATGTATACTCAAGAGGCGGTCCAATGAAAAAAAATAATTTCTTTAAATCCGGCTCATCTATACCATAGTGCGCCAGTGCATACTGTGCCGATTTTGTAATTCCCTCTGATGAGTCAATAAGTGTTCCATCCAAATCAAATAAAATTGCTTTCATATATTGTCGTTTATCCTTTCATTCATTATAAAATATCCTGCAGTACTCGTCCTACTGCCTCAGAAAACTCGCTGATATTCGCAATTTTTGCGAGCTTTCGCCCAAAAATCCTGCCGGCTGTTTCGCCTTCATGTGCACTTCCCATAAATATTCCTATGACCTGTATCCCGGAATGCCTTAAACTTTGCACTTCATTTATGGTATCTTGTACGGCAAGCATATCTGTATATTCCTTATCTTTGTAAAATACAACCTCTCCCGCGATCTGATCATCCATAGGGCTTGCATCGCTAAGCACCAGAAGTATTTTCTGCTGTTTGGGACTACTTTTTATCATATGCCCTGCTGCACGAAGTGCTAAACCATCCCTGTTATTGCCGGCTGCAACATATCTAAACAGTTCGTCCTCTCTGTCACTTTCCTCATAGCTTTTAAATATGCGCATCACCGTATAGCCTCTTATACTGCAATAAGAATATATCTGCATCGGAATTCCACACATCTCCAGGCTTTTTGATAACACATATGCCTGTGCAGCAATTTTCTCCTGCATTTGTTTTCTTGACGATGACGCATCAATTAATATGTCAATTGAAAATCCTGATGTCTCTATTTTATCATTGTGCTCAAATACCCTTGGATTGTCCAGATATATGGCTTTCCATACCTTTGATGGACTGACTTTTCCGCAGATTGCATCACTTGCAAACGTCTCACTCTTTGCCTCCAGACAGATTCGAAGTCTCTCCGTCAGTCTCCGTATACTATTCTTGTAAACTGCCCTGTTTTTCTCAAAATAGGCTTTATTTTTATCATATTGCAGATCTGCTTCCTTTGTAAACTCAATTATCTCTTTCTTTTCGCGTTTACTTTCAATCTCGTTTAACAGCTTAGTTCTCGATTCCCTGGTATGTCCTCTTGTAAAGAGTAAATGACAGTTTCTGTGATTTCCTGTGCAAAGTGTTCTCTCTATAGCTTCCTGCTTACATTTATCATAAATACTTTCTCCAAAACAGCCCTGAACATACCTTTTTGCTGTAAGAGGATCCCTCTGCATCGAAAACTGTATAAGATAATGCTTTTTATGCTCCATCGAAACAATTTTACCATCAAAGGATGCATTTACATCTTCGAATTTTTTTAACCTGACATAGTCAGAACTTACTTTTCCAACCGCATGAAATGCACCGGCTACCTTTTGTAAAAAAAATATACCATCTTTGTTTGCATTTTTTGATGGATGATATGAAAAATACTTAAAAAGATTTTCCTTTGTCCTTTTTATGATCTGCTCCGTTGTCATGTCCTTTGTATATAAAAAAGCATGGAGTATCTCTTTGTTTTCATTATCAAGACCGCAGTCCTGTCCCATTATTTCCCTGCAATGGGCATTTCTTATCTGATCTATTCTCGAGTAATCTATTGTTTTTCTGTATCTGCCGATACTCTCCTTTGCATACTCATACCTGATATCACTTAGAGCATTCCGAAATTTTTTTTCTTTTTCATATACAGCATTTTCCAGTCCTATCCAAAGAAGTCCCTCGTATAGTTCATGCCCTTTACCAGTTAGTTGATTGAAAAATACATCAATTTTCTTTTGGTCATACCATTTATAAGTCAGACCTATCACCATATTCAGATACATATCAGCAGCACCATCCGGTGTAAATGCAAGGAAAAGAGGCTCTATCTCATAATTATCTGCAGCCATCCATATGAAGTTTTTTGCACGTTTTAGCTCTTTTATGTCATTTTCTTCCATCTTTTTCCCCTAAATATATCATCAGTCAAAAAGATCTTTGCAATTCATTTTCTTTGATATTCTCGTGTGAATTGTATCACGTATCAATGTCTGCTCGTATGGATCAAACGATTTGTTTGTAATTCCCATATCCAGTGCCGTATAAATCGAAAGGCCATTTTCCATCAGTCCTATCGATCCGATAAGCCCTCGAAGGTCAAGTGCATTCGAGGAAATTTCTGCATTTTCACATTTTTTTTGCAGCTCAAGAAATAATGATGCCAGTTCATTTGCACCAGCTTCTCTTATTGCCGGATAATGTTTTTTTATCAGCAGTACAAGGTTTTCCTTTGAAATCATCGGCATCTGTATAACTGCAAAACGCGAAACAAGTGCCTCATTTAGTTCCTTTGTTCCGGCATAGCCGTAATTCATAGTTGCTATAAATCTTGTCGCAGGATGCAAACTTATCCTATCATATCCCGGCACGTCTATTGTACGTCTGAAATCAAGAGTGGCATGCAACACTGCCATAGCCTCACTTTTTGCCATATTTATCTCGTCAAGTACGGCAAATCCACCAGTTTTTGCCACAGTATATACCGGTCCTGGTCGAAAAGACACTTTTCCATCTTTAAATGTGTCTGTTCCTATAAGTGAAGCAGCATCCATATTTACATGGAATGATATATCCCATCTAGGCCTTGCAAATATACCTGCCAGATTTTCAGCAAAAAGATTTTTTCCAGTTGCCTTTTGTCCTGCCAGAAGGAGATTTTGTCCACACAAAATTGCTGTTATTGCCTGCTCCCACACTTCTTTTCCATAATAAAACTGCTTTGGCTGTGGTATTCTCGAAACAAACTTTTCATCTGCCGGATATTTTTTCCTAAACTCTTTTATCTCTTCTATAAGCTCGGTATTTACGCCAAGCTCACCCAATTTGTCCAACAACTGCTGTCGCTTCCTTCCGTATGGTATTTTTAACTGATAAATTCATTCTCAGTTGCTCGTATTCTACTATTATGACAATGTCACTAACTAATTTCAAGTTTAAATAATTTTTTCTTCTTGACACGATTTTATAATCTGCTATAATTTGGCTTGTGTTACTGGTCACACTATAGTGTAAACAATAACCGCTGTGTCAGGAATTTAGCATATACCTGCACAGAGTAAATATGACATAGCAGAGTAGAACATAATGCGTGAAGTGCCGGATGAACAGGGAGTTGTCACCCGGACGAAGGAAATATCCGCGGTATTTTGTTCGCATCCCGCTGCTACATAATCTAGGTGTTTGGATGTTGATCCTCCTTTATGTAGTCTAAGGAAACTGCGAAAGGAGGACTTTTTAATGAAAAAAATTGTAACTATGTTTACAGATTCAGCGAAAGAATTTGCTAATCTTCGCTCACTAGTGGCTGCTGCACTGCTTTTAGCACTGCACACCGTACTGGCACTTTTCGTGTCATTGCAGATATCTGATTCACTTCGGATATCATTTTCTTTTATCACTAATGTCGTAACAGGTGCGTTCTTTGGTCCTGTTATGGGCTTTGTCTGCGGAGGACTCGGAGACGTGATCCAGTTCATCTTAAAACCTACCGGTGCATTCAATCCGGGACTTACTCTAAGTAGTGCCATTGCCGGACTGATTTATGGATTATTTTTCTACAGAAAATTTCCATCAAATGTAAAGGACAGAAAATTCAAAGCCCTTGACCTTAAATTCATAGGACGCTGTATCTTAGGTATTACAACAGACGTATTTATCGTAAATATTCTGCTGTCTACCTACTGGATCACACTGCTTATCACAGCCCCTGGTGAAAGCATCGCAGCAAAATATATCGCACTGCTCGGACCGAGAGTGATCAAAAACCTTATCCAGCTTCCTGTAAATATCCTCTTAAGCTACTATATGCTTGCATTTGTAAGGAACATACATCTTGCACCGTCAGCAGGCCGTGCCAAATCAAAGGTTACAGGATAAAACTAAAAGACAGATAAACAGCTTAAACATCCCATGCATCGGTTTTTGTGGTGTATGAAGCTTTTTATCTGTATGTGATATCTCCATATATCGTAACTGTTCAGTACCTTCACAGTTGCGAGACGCAAGCGCATTAGAATCAGCTTCGCTGATGGGCGCTTGCTCCTACATAATATA
>CAVICC010000025.1:0-35043 GCA_963641405.1 bacterium
GAACTGACATAGGATAATAGATCATTGGCTTGTCATAAATTGGAAGTAACTGCTTTGAAGTTGCCATAGTGAGTGGATAAAGACGTGTGCCCGATCCTCCTGCTAAAATTATCCCTTTCAATTGAACTATTTTTCCTTTCAACCATTTCTTCATTATAATAAATTTATCTTCAAATATCTTATTGCACAAATTTTCTATAATATAGTACTCTATAATCCCCCATATTTCAACCTCCATATTACGATTTTGTTACAATTGATTACACTTTTGTACAATCTGTATATATATTTTTTCTGAAATCTTCGCCGCTCTTTTTCAGTTATCAGACTACTTCACCGCCCCCCCCGCAAGTTTTTTGCACTTTTCTGACATATCGCTAGAATTCCCCACACTTTATTTTAATGTGGTGCCGCCAGGGTGTAGAGGGGCGACACCTACAACATCACACACGTGGGAAGTTAAAATCGCAAAAACAAAGCGGATGCAAACGCATCCGCCCCACTAATTCATAATTTTTTGATTATAATATTTTGAATTCAATTCCAGCTGATAATCAAAGGATCTCTTTCCTATCTCTTCTGTAAGCGTAGCTGTGCTTGAATACAAATCAGTTCCAAGTCCCAGTCTGTCCCCTTCTATGGTACAACCGAGTGCAGAGAGTGTGGTTGGGAACATATCCATTGTTGAGTATGATCTTGATCCGCCAACATAACTTTTATCAGAATTTATAATATTTACATATGTCCGTCTATTATAGTCATCCGGCATATCCTCGAAATATGTACTGTCCATGCATAAATGATCACCAGATAATACAATAACGATATCTTCATAAAATTCCTGTTGCTGCAGCCACTCAACGAATTCGGCTATTTGCCGGCTATTGCAGGCAATCACATTAGAATACTGTTCTGAGTATTGATTATCACACAATTCACATACATATCCATCTGTAAAATGTGTATCTGCTGTAAGCAGCGTTAGATTAAATGGCTTATCCGAATCAGCCAATTCCGTAACCTTTTCTTTGGCATATTCAAATAACTTTTCATCTTCATATCCCCACCATTCGTAATATGAGGATGATATCTTTTCTTCATCTACCGCCCACCAATAGTCACAAATTTCATAATCGCCATGCTCTTTAAAGTATTTCTTCCTATTTGCAAAATTGGCATCCGATCCCATCATAAGACAGTTTTGATAGCCATTATCCTCTAATATCTGGCCTATTGAATATGCTCCCGGCAGAAATTCTTCGTCTTCATCGCCATATCCATTCTGTTCTCCCCAGGTATTAAGTGGCACTCCGGATGTCTGGGCTACCATACCTGCAACTGTCCAGCCTGTGCTTCCCAATGGATATGCCCCGTTGAGCTGTGTATCTGTTCCGTTAAAGCACTCATTGTCCAATGCTAATTGTGTCAGTTCCGGTATAAAGTCAGTTTCTTTTCCTCCTCCACTGGCAATGTCAGAGTCCGATATTTCCATCGATTCCATGAATATGTATATCAGATTTTTCTTTTTCTCTGGAAATGTGATCTGTGCACTTGCGGGATCTACATAATTTTCCTCATACAGATTTATTGATATCTGCCTTGATACAACATAATCGTACAGTCCATAACTATGATCAAATTCAAACAAAATAAGCATGAGCAGTGCGCCACAAACCACTTCTGCCGACACACTGGATATCAAAAATTTATAGTGCCATTTCTTCTTTCTAGCAATGATCGAAAATAAAACTATAAATAAAATTGCCCCAACCACGGATATGCCTATCTGTATAAACAGGCTTTTAAAGTCCTCCCAGTTTGTTCCGCCGAGATTAGTCGTCATATGATACAGCAACTGGGCTATAGATACATCTTCGAATTCTTCCCTGAGATATAAATATCCCCACCCTATACCAAGTGATAATATTATAAACACGCATAATAGTATTTGATGGACAATATACCATATTTTATTTATATTCTTATCTTTTTCCTTTGCCTTTGAGATAATATATACTGATGCCCATAATAAAAGCAGTAATACTATAATTATGCCTGATATTATTTTCCTTAAGGTCATCACCATATTAATATTGGCATCTATTGTCTCAAATACTGTAGTATTGCTTACTATTGCACTTGGCACTCTCATAAACTCAGTATTTCTGATTATCATGCTCTCGGGATAATCCTGATATGCAAGGCTGTCTGTAAGACAATCCTCCTGCAGATCATACACTACTACATTGAGCCCTTTTCTTGATGTTGCGTAGCTTTCGTCATCTATGCTGATGCCTGCCCAGTTACCGACATATTGTCCAGCACTTCCAAGCTCTACATTATGATCCCCTACATCCTTTTTATATGTCAGTTCTTCTGAGCTGCTTGCTTTACTTTTTACAAGTTTGCCCTTGTTGATTATCGCATAAAAACTAGATGCTTTTCCAGCATCTAGCGGAGTTTCTTTAATTCCAATATTATTAAATGCCTGTTGTACTGATTCAGTCATACCGTCATAATAATCTACACCTACCGCCATCACTATGAGGTATCTGTCATTACAATATTTATCAAGCAATTCTTCTATTGTATATGTTTCATCTATGTCATTTGTTACTGTATACTTTATTTCACCATTGTTCAGAAATATGTTGCTGCTAAATGATTTAAGCGTGATGCCATTCCATAACAGTTTCATATTTACATCTGTGGTGTTGGCATTGATAGTCATTTGATCGAAATACTGTTTTTTGTTGTAAGAAACTATAACGCTATCTTTTCTTTCATCAGATTCATATTCATATGAACCTGCTTTATTTTCAAATTCCACACTGCTGATCTGCGGATTATCAGTATTGCTTGAATCTTTATCTACATAATATTTAAGTTTGTAGCTTCCAGGCATAAACATGATGCCCAAAACTATCAATATCAATATAGCAAATACTATATTTTCCCCCCACTGCTTGAACCCCGTAATCCTCAACTTTACACCTCTTTATTTTACTTAATAAAAATAGACACCTTTTATCAAGGTGCCTATTTATTATACTAGATTGTGAAATTCATGTAAATTATTTTCTTAAGATTTTCTTAACTTTTGTTATTTTTTTATCTCCTTTACCACCCTCGCAGGTGCTCCCGCCACCATCGTATGCGCTGGCACATCCTTATTTACCACACTTCCAGCTGCCACTATGGCTCCTTCGCCAATAGTCACACCCTTTAGTACTGTGGCATTTGCGCCTATCCATACGTCATTTTCAAGTTTTACCGGTGCGGATACGAAGCCACCATTTACGAAGTCATGATCGTGGTCTACTATGACGACATTGTTGGCTATGATACAGCGGTCTTTAATTTCAATTGACTCCATACAAGTTACGCTGACATTCTGATTCATGAATACGTTGTTTCCAATCTTCATGACGCCATCCTGGACACTGATGTAATCCATGCGGCGCGCCTCAAGCATTTCTCCGATTATCAGTTTTCCACGTTTTGTTACTACTATTTTTGTATTTTTGCCCCAAAGCTGTTTTAGGCCGACTGTCAGTCGACCTTGAAACATTAGCTTGTATGGGATTATTTTAAACAGAGATGATGTCTCTTTTACCAGATTGCGTAAGCCCATTTTTTCCTCATTTCTTAGTTACTCAAGTTTCTTCTGCAAGCGTTTTGATGCGATCTTGTAGCCAAGTTTTTTATTACATTTTAGCATCTTTGCGGTGCCTCCAGGCAAGTTTCCATATATATCAGGTGCTACCCTTGCGATCTCATGCCAGAATTCTTCAAACTCATCATATACATCGCCCATTGAAAAATATATGTCTAACTGGGTAAATATGAGACCTGTGATTCTTTTTTCAAGAAATGCCTTTTTTTCAGCTGAAAGCTCGCTCTTTTCATCCTCAAATGTCCGAAGCAGGCGCATTACGACTTTTCTGTGCATTGCACGGTTTTTCTGCTTGCTTGTGACACTGACACTTTGGTTTTCATCACCAAGACGGTACTGATATATGGTATTATCGAGAAACATGACCTTCTCCACTGCTCCAAGTGGAAGCAGTATATATTCCTGGTCCACATAAAAGCAGTGCTCTGTGATCTTGAGCTTGCCCTGTATGATTGCTGTTCTAAATGTGATGCTATGCATCTGATAGCAGTCTCCGATATCGTCAAGCACATCCGAAAGTGCATATTCCTTATCTGTTGACACATTTGCTGTCGCACGCTTTATGGTCTTCATTGATGGAATATATACTTCGTTGAATGGTGTGAGTACCATGTCTACGTTTATGTTTTTTAGTTTTTTTACATACGAGACAAATGCAGCTGTATCTACCCAGTCGTCTCCGTCTACTACCTTAAAATATTTGCCGGTTGCGATGGAAAGTCCTTTATTTATTGTAGAACCATGTCCTCCATTTTCCTTGTCAACCAGCTTGACACACTGTGGATATTGCTCCTCAAAATGCATTCCTATTTCTTTTGTCTTATCCTTTGAACCATCATTCACTATAAGGATTTCTATGTCATCCATTATCTCTTCTGCCAGAAATGAATTGACCGTTTTTCCCAGAAATGCCTCGACATTGTATGAAGGTATCACGATTGTTAATATTTTACTCATATTTTCCTCAACTTTCTAAGTACCGAAATAAGAAATACTTTGATCTTCTGCTTTGTATTGATCTGTCTGTTATGATATATCTCTTTTTTCATGCGAAGGAGATTGTCACACAACTGACCTCTTTGGATCTTAAATTCATCATCTTTTAATATTCTGCTAAGCAGAAGTATATTTGAAAATACATATCTGCATACTGCTGCATCATGGATCTGTGGATATCTTTCATCTACAAATTTAAGTATTTCTGCTGATATATCTACAAGGACGAAGTGCCTTGAATCAAACTTTGCATGTACTATACTGTCATTTCTCTGAAAATAATAATATTTCCCCTCAGGTGAAAAACTTACTTTACCAGCTTTGTCGAACAATTTGTATATCAGGTCAAGATCCTCATAAAATATACCTTTTGTAAATCTAAATCCATCAAATATACTTCTATGGTACAGCTTTGCCCAGGCGCTTGTATTAAACTCGCGCTGAAGGAATATCACCTGCATAGCCTCTTGGGCTGTATATACTTCTTTGCCATTAAAGCCAGCACTATAGCTTCGTTCGCTTTCTTTTGTGCCATCCGACTCGACAGTATCTATAACCGATATGAGCGTATTATTTTTCCGCAAGATATGCATCAATATCTCTATGCAATTTGCTGATATCCAGTCATCCGAATCTATAAATGTGATATATTCGCCTGTGGAAGCATCTATGCCTGCATTTCTTGCATCCGATAGTCCTCCGTTTGGTTTGTGGATTACTTTTATGCGGCTGTCATTTATGGCATATTCATCGGACATTTTAGGGCAATTGTCAGGTGAACCGTCATCGACAAGCAGTATCTCAAGATTTTCATATGTCTGATCAAGGATACTTTTTACACATCTGTCCAGATAATTCTCTACTTTATAAACAGGCACTATAACTGAGATCTTTGGTCCGGTCATTATTTATCCTCTTTTTTTATATCATCTTTTTGTGCAGCTTTTGTCACATAGTATATAAAGAATCCCCATAATGTCCAGAATACAACTGTAGTCTGGTTATTTACATAAAGTATCTGAGATACAAACATACTTGACACCATAAAACCTACGCAGCAGCTAAAAAGCAATATGCACTTTGTCCAGTCTTCCTGTGGTATCTTTTTCCAGTTCTTTATCACATAAATAAGTGACATTATGATTATTGCAAAGAAGAATATTACACCAACTACACCCTGACTTGCAATAAGATCCATAAACATATTGTGGAAAGCATTAAATATTGCAAATCCATTTGTCAGAAGATAACAATCTGGAAGCTCGACCTTAGAGTATGATACGATATTTCCGAATCCGATTCCAAGTACTGGACTCTTTTTGAATATCTCTACTGAATTTTCCCACAGGTCGAAACGTCTGTTGCTGACATCTCCGGAAAGCTCCTCATCACGGCCTATCTTTACGAGTTCGTCGTCACTGCTCTCTTCTTTATCATCCGAATGACTCTGTGCTACTATCTGTGTATATCCATTGTAGGCTAATGTAATACCCTTTTCTGCTGCAAGCGCAATGACCACTGCTGCTACTGCTATAAGTACTGATTTTACAATCTTTTTGCCTTTTGTCATGGCATATATGAAAAAGAATATGACAAGACATACTGATATAGTAACCATTCCTGTCCTTGATGCCGAAAATGCCATTGCGGCGATCTGTACAAATATGGATACTCCCATTATTACTTTAAGCCATGTCTTTTCAGCTTTTATAAACATATACAGTGCTGCCATAACTGCCATTACAGACAGAACAGCACCATAGTTTGGATCTGTATGCACTCCATATAATCTTCCCCAGTAGGCTACTCCGATGAGAAATGTTGTATCCTCACTGAGTATCCTGTACTGCAGATAATTTGTAAAAAGCATCACTATGCTTACAAGATTGGCCAGTGACATATATCCAATTATGATATAAAGAGATATATGAAATTCCTTTGTCACTGATTCCTTGCTTCTATAGAGATCAAATGCATAGAGTGCGACGAACTGGAATGTCATCCAGATAAGTATTTTCATATTAGCTGTCCAGCCATATTTCCAGTTTACTAACAATGTAAGTGCAAATGCAGCTGCAAATATCGCATAAAGCTTGATAAATGGATATCTTATATAGTCTTTTACATGGATAAATCTCCACAATACTACTATAGCTCCTATTCCAAGGACCAGTATCGATGTGATCTTTTCTACTGGTGTATCATAGATGATACTGTTTCCTGCAAACATGATATGGATAAGATAAAGCCATTTAAATACTGTAGTCAATCTCTCCATAGGCATTTCTAACTTTTTCATTTTATTATTTACTCCTTTTTATCTTGCTAAAAATCTGCCCCCATATTTCTGTAACCAATTGTTCCTTACCCACAAGCAATACTATACCATATATTCCAAAAAACAGCACTGCTGATATTGCAAGCGCTATAAAGCTTGAAAGATCAAGCATTTTAACCCATATGCATCCGACGCATCCAAGGCCAACTGCCAAAACAAGTAACAGCCATCTGACATCCGCAAACATATTTTTGGCTGTCTCTTTTAGTACTGCATACTGCCATATAAATACTACTATTTCGGCTGCAAGCGTACCAATTGCTGCACCAGCTGATGCCATGCGCGGTATGAGTATTATATTTATTATCAAATCTACTACTGCTCCGGCTATTTCTGAATAAAGCACCTGTTTTTCCATGCCAAGCGGTATCATCGTCTGTATGCCAAGTACATTTGTAATACCCATAAATATAAGTGTAGGCATAATGATCTGCATTGGCAGTATAGCTCCCTCAAAAGCCTCTCCAGACAGTAAAAGGATACCCTCTCTTGCATATAGTATAAAGTATACTGTCATAGGAATTGCCATGAGAAGTATACAGTTCATAGTCTTTTTAACTATATTGTAAAATTCTTTCATCTTGCCATTGTCTACATAATATGATGCTCTTGGAAGAAGCACTGTGCTGGCAGATGTAACCACGCTTACTGTAAGATTTTTTATCTTTACTGCTGCTGAATAATATCCCACGTCTTCATTTGTCTTCATAAATCCAAGCATGACATTGTCAAGATTTGTATATATCGTCGTGGCTACTGACATTGCAAAGAATATAAATATCATCTTCATATGTCTTTTTAGATTGTAACCACCGACCGGTTTTAAAATGACAAGCTTTCGAAGGTTTATAAAATTGAGCAGGTTGGATGCAACTGATGCAAATATAGTTATCGCACCGTATATCACATAATCACTCTGCTTGTGTATGAGCAAAAACATAGCTATCAATGCGATAAACTTAAATATTATCGATCTTATCGTGATATATGTATACTGCTCTAATGCCTTGTACAGCCATTCGACTCCTATCGCTGTAAGCAGGATTGTCGAACTGATTATGACAAGCAATGCTTTTTCCTGTTGAAACTTAGGTACGAATGGAATCGATACAAAAAGTGCTATATAGGCTATCACACATGTGATCAGGTTTATAAATAATATCTCATGTGTCACTCTTGACAGTTTTACTTTATCGTCCCTGACCTTTGCACATGCCTTTACTCCATATGTCGGTATGCCAAGCTGGGCAAACATTGAAAAATATGTCACTACCGATGTGGCAAATGTGATCTTTCCTGTTCCTACAGGCAATATTACTCGCGATATATATGGAAATGTAATAAGTGGGAACAGAAATGAAGACATTGTCAGAATGGCATTCATTATCATATTTAGTTTAACTGATTGTTCTTTTTTCTGTTTCATGTTCAATCTCTTTAATCAAAACTTCTTATCCAAATATTTCCTTTATCTTTTTATTCTGCTGATCTATATCAAAACAGTATGTGCAGGCTGACAGATCAAGACGGTGCCTGTCATAATCTGTACTTTCCAATATTTTATCAGCCCATTTATCCGGACCTTCGGTTATTGGCAAAAATGTGCACCGGTCTGATAATGCGGTTTCTTTTGATATTGTATCGCTTAGTATTGTCTTAAGCCCTGATACCTGTGCTTCTACCGCTACGATCGGCAATCCCTCGAACCTGGATGGCAATATGAATATATCCATAGCCTGTACCAGCTCATTTACATCTTTTCTAGATCCCAACATCCACAGTGCATCTTCAAGTTTTCTTTCCATTACCTGATTCTGTATGGCTTCAAAATCACTGCCACATCCTATCATAAGAACTAAAGATTTAGGATCTTTTTTGTGCAATGCCTCTGCTATATCTACAACAAATTCAGAGTTTTTCTGATATGAAAAAGCCCCTATCTGTCCTATTACGAGGCGGTCTTCTACTCCAAGCTCTGCTCTTTTTCTTTTTCTTACATTTTCATCATATCTGAATCTGTCCACTTTTACGGCATTATTCATAACATAAAAGTGTTTACTACCGAGTACCTTCTTAGGAAACATCCACTCTCCTGCCACATATGAACATGTGTAGAAATCGGTTGCGCATCTGCCTACTACCATATGCTTCATCACATCATGACAAAAAGTCCTGATCCCTCTTACAGCCTTTGAATGTGAATTAACTCCCGAACTATGGCTGTGTACCACGATCTTTTTTACTCCACATTTATATGCCGCAAGCAAACCAAGACTGTTAAACGCCTCTGATATATTAAAATATGCAATATCATATTTTCCTTTTCGGATAATATCTTTTGTAGCTGCATAATGACTGTATGGATGCTTAAGAGTAGGTATCTCAAGAAGCCCAATGCCCATATCATCCAGCCTTTTTTTAAGATCTATATCTATATGATTTGTAAGGCAATCTATTTTTACATTATCGTTTTTTATCTGATCGATGACATTTAGGATATAATTGTCTATTCCACTATTTTTGCCATCTATCAGATATCCGATCAAAATTCGTTTCATTACTCTTTCCTGCTATCTATTTTCCTGCCAGTTTCCAACACAATCTATATACCGGATATCCAAAGCTAAGTGCCATGACAGCCAGCTTGTCTCTCTTTGGAGCCTTTGGATTTCCCATCACACAGCCCTTATTTTTCCTGATATATGATATCAGTTGTTTCTTCTCATCCTTATATCCTTTTGTATTCTGAAACTGATTGAGAGTGCTAAACCTGGCATAGAGCTGTCTTCTTTTCACAGCTGTCTCAAGCTGTGGGAATTTCTTTATCACGTCAGAAGCCATAGCATCCGTCATCTCAAGCAGCTCAAGCTTTTTTGTGTTAAACTTCTGATATACTATCGACGTGCTTCTTAGCATATAAAAATACTGACTCTCATATCCACAGGCAATGCTTCCGCATTCTATGAAAAATTTGTATGTTGTGGCAATATCCTCAAATAGTTTTCCGACCGGATATGGAAATTTTTTGACCATTTCAGTCTCATAAAGCTTAGCCCAAGCTGATGTATTGATAACATCATCATAAAGCATTCTCTCGAGGCATGTCT
Organism: bacterium; assembly: GCA_963641405.1. Lineage (GTDB taxonomy): Bacteria > Bacillota > Clostridia > Lachnospirales > Lachnospiraceae > Roseburia. The sequence goes on from CAVICC010000025.1 coordinate 10,118, forward strand.
CTGACGAAAGCTCTTCGTCTAAACCATTTCCATATACTATATTGCTTCCACTCTCAAATACTACTGTATGAGTGCAGAGTGACATACGCGTGTGGTATTTCTCAATCAGCGAATATAGATACTCTACGTATGTATCTGTGACATAATCATCAGAATCTATAAATGTAATATACTGTCCTCTTGCTATCTGCGAGCCCTTATTTCTGGCATCTGAGAGTCCACCATTTACCTTGTGTAGTACTTTTATGCGATTGTCTTTTGCTGCATATTCCTCACATATATTGTAGCAATTGTCCTTAGATCCATCGTCTACGAGAATTATCTCTATGTTGTCATAAGTCTGCCTGCATACAGACTCTATGCATCTCGGCAGAAATTGCTCAACATTGTATATTGGTAAAATCACACTTATCAATGGTCTCATGAGTGTATTCCTATCTTTCTTTTAAGGAAATTGGTTCCTTTTACTAACCAGTTCTGTTTCTCCATAAATTCTACCGGAGTGTTAATATATGTCAGATTATTGGTCATGATCCATATATCAAGAAGTCTCTCGCTTACAAATCCAAAAACTCTCGCATCATATGGGCTGTAATCTGATATATCAAGTCTATTTTCCAGCTCAAAAAGCACATCAAACATCCATTCACAGTAGCTGTCAAACAGATCAGATTTCATTATAAACATGTTAAATCTATGACCTATGGTACTCTTCATCAGATCATCATATGCTTTTACATAGTCAGGATATTTTTCCTCAAGTATCTGTCTGGTCACATCTAAATCCTGCGCATGATGAGCATGTATATACTGGCTATAATTTGTCTCGATAAAATAATTACGCGGATTAGGAAGTATGATATCTGCTTTTTTAAGCAATTTCTCGGCCTGCGCTCTATTCATCACCTTTTCCTGTTTTGTGCCTTTTGCACCCTTTATAATAAAGTGACGTCTATAATGCGCAAGTCCTTTGTATTCTGCTTTTAGATTCTTCCATGCCCAGTAAAGACCAGTCAGCTCGCAGTAGTTTGGATTCTTCTGTGATATATTGTCACCAGTATCATCTCCCTGGTATCCGAGATCTGGTTTCCCTTTTTTTCCAACATGAAGCGGTAAATATATATCATCCGATGGCATCCAGTACTTTTTGTGAGTTGCCACTATTATCTTTATATCCATTATTACTGTGCTCCCTCTTTCTTTAATACAGAAAAAACTGTTTTAAATAATATTCTTATGTCAAGCCAAAGGCTGTTATTGTCAATATAGTACATTTCCATTTTCTGACGTTCACCGCTTTCGTATGTCGCATTGTTTCTGGCATACGCCTGCCAATATCCTGTCAGTCCAGGCTTTACGCTAAGGAGTTTGCCAACGTCATCTCCATATATCTGCGTCTCTTTTTCCACGATAGGCCTTGGTCCTACTATCGATATATCACCCTTTAAGATGTTAAATAACTGCGGCAGCTCGTCAAGGCTTAGCTTTCTTAATACATTGCCTATCTTTGTAATTCTAGGATCATTGTCGATCTTAAACTCTGTGCGATACTGCTCAAGCTGCTCTGGTGTAAGAAGCTTTTCAAGGTTTTTTACATTCATCTTCATGCTTCTGAATTTGTATACCTTGATCTTTTTGCCATGATATCCCACACGGATATGTCCGTAAAATATATTGCCTCCATCTTCCCATTTTACAAGGAATGACAGAACGAGAAATATCGGTGAAAGCACAATGATTCCTATAAGAGAGCCTACAATATCGACCATTCTTTTTATAAAATGATATATATGCTTCTTTTTCTGTTTCTTCTCGATTTCTGTAGTATGTGAATATTCCAGAGGTCTTTCCTGATCTATTATTTCAAGTATTGCCTCTTTTTCCTGTATGATCAGACTTTCATTTACAGCTTCAAAGCTCCTAGACCAACATTTAATAATATACCATATAACAAATACGATTGCTACTGTTGCAATTATCCAATAATTCATAATTACCTCGCATTATTTAGTAAAAAATAATTTTAAAGATCTGAAAATGATTCCTGCATCCATAAAAAGTGACCAATTATCTACATAGTTCTCGTCTGCCTGAGCTTTAGTGAGGTGTTTTTTCTGGACCTGCCATAGTCCTATCACTCCAGGTTTCATGCACATTATGTTTCTATCTTCGTGAGAATAATCCAAAAATTCAGGCAACGTAGGTGCATTTATACCGACAACTGACATATTTCCCCAGAGAATATTCCAGGCATTTGGCAGATTTTCAAGTCCCAAAAGCTTTATAATTCTGCCCATATGCGTATATTTTGGACTTTCATTATCAGAAAGAGTCTCAAGACCTTTCTTTTTTAGTGTCCTAAATCGAAGCATATAGAAACGGCGTCCATTTTTGCCAACACGCAGTGTCTGTACCGTAACAGCCCCCGGATCGCCCTCTATAAGTAATCCGACTGCCATAATGATATATACTGGTATAAATAGTACCATTCCCACTATCGCACATACTATATCAAAAAGTCTCTTGATAGCTAGATATCTGATTCTGTAATGCTTTACTGTAAATGTAGCCACTGCAAAATTGCCAAGGAATTCCAATTCCCTGTCACCGTGCGAATAGCTGTATTCTTTTAATCTGATACGTACATTTTTGCCCATGGAACGTATCTGGCTCACAAGCTCTTTATAATTTAGGTCTACAATATCATCAACATGGAAAAATACTGTATCTATCTCTGACATTGAGGCAACCTGTATCAGATTATCTTTGTTTGCTACTACATCTAGTCCTTCTATCTCTTCCCCTACTACATCTCTGTCAACGATCGCAAGATTTGAGATTCTGAAATACCAGTTTCTTGTCTGTTTGACTTTTTTCATAATAGTAGGTACCTGGTCATATGTCGTAACCAGCATAATTTTTTCATTTGAACCCGAACGATGGTATGATTTTAAAATAAAACGTTTTAGAATTTGTCTTGTTATGATAACACAAACCACGCTGCCACCAAAATAGATAGCCATCTGTACTCTTGAGTAATACCAGCTTGTCTTTGTGCTAAAGAAATATCCGATAGTAAGGGCTACGATATATATTACCATCTTGACTACATCAAATGTCTCCTGCAGCCAGTTTCGGTAAATAAGATCTTCGCCTGATGATGTAAAAAAATATACTACAACATAAAAGATCAATGACGTAGTAAACAACCCCAGGTAGTAATCCTGCGGGTTGTTTATTCCAGTTCTGAAGTTTCCGAATTTGATATAGTTGGCTACCAGATATACAACAAACATTGTAAGTATATCTGTAATTATAGTAATATACCTGACTAAAGTCTGTTTAGAATCACGCATCCGTTTTTCTCCTGTCTGAATTCATATTTGCAAACACGCATAAAATAAATGGATTGTAGGCAATTTCAACAAGATGATGCTCCATAAATGAATGAAGTGCGATAAAGGCTATTGCGATTACCATTGTTACCCTTCCAGCTTTTGCTGCTCTTCTTGATGATACAAACATAATTGCTAATACAACAATCAAAACAATAATACCATATTCCAGCATGATGCGTATATAGGAATCATCCAAATAAAAATAATCTGCCTTTTCTATGACACTTTTTCCCCAGCCACGCTCCTCAATATATTTGCCAAACAGATTGAATCCATTTGTATCCAGGCCCAATTTGGAATTTGTCAGTCTATCACTTAATTTATCATTAATAAGCAGCCAAGTGGAATTATTAGCGTCATATACTGCTGTCATCACGATAAATAAAGCGGCAAAACCTATTGGTGCTATACTAAGCATTTTAAAGAACCAATTATCCTTTATTTCGCCTTTAAACTTTTTTATTATACAATAAATCAGCAAAAAAAATGCAAAGCCTACCATACATATGAAACTGGTCGATGCGATAGTCGATTTGTATACAATGCATGCAATAATAAATATAATAACCGGTTCTATTATATTTATTTTTCTGTTAAACAAACAGACAGCCGCAATCGTCAGATAAAATATGTGTGCTGCAAAGTCGGTAGGGTAAACTGTTCCAAATGCAAAACGCATTTGTTCCCCTTTCCAGTATTGCAGATTTTCTATTATGCCATAATGACTGCATATTGCTGCAGCTGCCAAAATGATAATACCAATTATAAGATAAACATATAGTATTTTATCTATAGATACATTTTTCGCTCCAACTATAAGAAATGCAAGCATAAATAAGAATGAGTACATATCATTTTTAAATGCGCATATCAAAAAAGATATCCCTATAATGAGTGCGAAAACCACTTCCGCTTTTGTGTAGGTAAACTTTTTTATCCCTTTTGCCGCCACATATCCCATAATAAGGACATATGTAAACAATCCAAAGCGCGATGGCCAGATGTCAGGGAACATTGTCGTTCCCCACATCGTAAATACAAGTATGATCGCAAATATTATAAGATATGCTGTTTCCCACAGATCTATATGTTTATCTTTTAGTCTATTCATATAATCAATTACTGAACATCAGCGTCTGTGATGGTCTCTCCATTCATAACTTTCTGAATAAGTCCTTTAGCCTTTTCTACACTGCTCTCATCCGGTATACATACATATACGTTCTGGTTTGGCATAGAATATGTCCTCTTGCTTGCGCCTTCACCTGTTACCGAGAATGATTTAACATTCCAGCTACCACCATCTGAAAGCTGCATATTAATAAGACCTGTTATGTCATCTGATTCGAAGTCCATAGATACCATACCCTCTAAGCTGTTCATGATACCTGAGTAATTTGTAAGTAATGCTGTACTGCTTGTCATTTTATCAATAACTGCTGAGATAACAGCCATCTGATGACGTCCACGTGCATTATCTCCATCTGCCAGATGATATCTCTCTCTGACGAATGCAAGTGCTTCTGAACCATTTAATGTGTTCTGACCCTTGACATATTTGTAATCCGGATAATCAGAAGATGTAAACTCTGCATCTGATTCTACGGTAATTCCACCTATCTCATCTATCAGTTTCTCAAATCCTGTAAAGTTGATCTGTGTATAATAGTTTATCTCATCGAGTCCGTAAACACTTGCCAGCGTATCCATAGAACAATCTATACCATAGAGGCCACAGTGTGTAAGCTTGTCCTTAGAATCCGGTGAAATAGATATGTTTACATAATAATCTCTAGGTGTATTAAGGAGTAATACCTGTTTTGTTTTAGGATTTACAACTGCAAGAATATTTACATCGCTTCGGCTCTTTGCAAGCTTTGTACTTCTTGTATCAGAACCACTGACATAAACTACGAATGGTTCCTGTGTTACCTTGACAGTCTTTTCTGTCTTTTGTACTTCATAAGTCTTTGTATATTCATAAAGTATTCGTGTCTTTGAGGTAAAATCTTCATATCCTTCTGTATCGGAAATGATTGATTCATATGATTCATTCAATATAAATGCCTGAACTTCGCCATTGTACAGTGCATCAACCATCTCGATTGCTGATGGATATGTCTGTGTCTGGATTGTTCCACCGACTTTGTCGTTGATATCACTTATCGCTTCTTTTGCATCATCAGCACCATATGATTCTGTATATGCAAATTTGTAATCCTTCGCATCCTCTATTGTCTTTGCCGGATCATCTGTCAGTACATATACTCCGACCTTATCCTCAACTGTCTCGTTTTTATCTGTCATATCATCAATAGTGCCAAGTACTGTTCTAAGCACGGAAGTACCATATAAACTTCCTATTATGACTACTATTGATATAAACGTACCTAGTATTCTCTTTAAATAATGAGATTTTTTCGGTTTTCTTTTATTTTGTCCGATATATATTAGTGCAAATACTATAATCTCTGCAAAGATCATGCTTAATACTGCCGGTATCATAAACTTTGCCGGTATCATCTTTGTCATTCCAAGAAGAACCAGTAGTATTATACTGGCCACAGCCTGCAATAAAAGCAATACGCTAGCAAATACAATCCATTTTGAAATTTTTCTTTTCTTTTTCATTTTTCCACTACTCATTGTTTTCTCCTTTTTTTATCCAAAAAGAATTTTAATCCTTCTTATTATAGCAAATCCGCTCAACTTTTCAAGAAAACATGCCACTCTTAAGATAAAATTAATAGAATAAAATTTAAAAAGACAGGTTTTATCCTGTCTTTTTATTGTCTATTGTGTGATTTCTGTTGTTGGTGTTACTTCCTGTGGCTTTGGATTAACCGTCAGTGTAAATGAATTATCCGCACCATCCCAGCCATCTGTCTGACCAACTCTTGCAGTAATCTTTACAGTTCCTGCCTTGTAGATTACAACATTTCCAGACCCGTCTACAGATGCTACAGATGAATCACTTGACTCATATGTGATCTGTGCAGGACTGTTTGATGATGCTTTAATATTGAATCCAGAATCGCCTTCTGTTGCTGTCGAAGGAGCATTTCCTATCGAAACTGTTGGTGTCTGGTTCGGCTGTGGCTGTACTTGCTGCTGTGTCTGCTGTTCCTGCTGTTTTTCTCTGACATTTACTGTAACTGTAAATTCTGATGCTTTGTAAGTAGTTGTCGCTGCTGATTTAACGGTAATAGTTGCTGTTCCAACTCCTACAGGATTTACATTTCCCTCGGAATCTACTGTTGCAACTGCTTCATTATCGCTTGAATATGTCTTTGTTGCATTGTCCTGACACCATGCATCAAGCTTGAAGCTTCCAGAATTCTGTTCTACATCGTACTGGCTGTTTCCGCCCCAGCTCTGGGCTTTTCCTTCAACCTTGTCTACGCCACCGTATACGATAACTTTCTCGCCCATTGATATATTTTCAAATAATTTTTTTACTGCTGCATATGGCATATTAATACAGCCGTGACTTCCATTATATAAATATATATTACCACCAAATGTGCTTCTCCATGAAGCGTCATGGAATCCGATTCCACCATTGAATGGTACAAAGAAGTTTACCCATGATTTGTATCCATCGCCTCTTAGATATCTGTTTTTGTCCATAGAAAAGATAGAATATACACCGGTAGGAGTACCATATCCTTTTGAGATACAACCTGTTACACACTGGCTTGATACTACCTGCTGTCCGTTTTTGTATACATATACCATCTGATTTGTGAGATCAACTTCACAGTAATTTCCGCCATATGTTACATATTCGCCTGTCTCTGTATCATCTGCCTTACTATATACAGCTTCGACTGTTGCTGATTCTTTCTTGCTGATTGCATCATATATTGACTCATATAATGCATTTCCATCTACTGTCTGTCCAGATGATGCAACATTTACACTTATTACGCTGCCGCTTGTTGTTTTAAACTGTCCTTTTCTAGTCTTTGAAACATCATGCTTAGAAGCAAGCTCTGTACAATATGTAGCCATTCCCTCACCATTTAGAGCAACTGACAGGCCATCATTGCCAACTGTAAGCCACTGTGCAATCTGATCTTTTCCGATTGTCTCTGTTTTTGCTTCGCCTGTTTCTGGATTGAAATTGCATGTTACTGTCACATTCAAATATGCATTAGCCTCGTCAAGAGCAGTCTTTACCGAATCACTGTCTGAAGCCTTTTCTCCCTCAACATAGCCTGTTGTTGAAGCAAGCTCAACACTATCTTTTAGCTCAATAGCAGCACTTGAGAGATTTTTAGCTGCCTCATCATATACAGGTGCATCACCAGACTGTCCGTCAACTCCCTCAAACTGTCCTGACTCTGCATTATATGCTATAGTTGCACGGTATGGCATCATTGTCTTATAATCAAATACTCCTGTATCTACTACAGCATCGTCAGATGCATCAGCTGATTCATCTGTATTTTCAGAATTTGCCTCTGCGTCATCTGCTGTCGTCTCTTCAGCCTGTGCCTCTGTCTTTGATGTAATATATGAATCTGCCAGCGCAGTTTCTAAGTCTTCATCGCTTTTTATCTTGAAAAATTCTACATCTTTTTCAGGTTTTTCGTCTTTGTTTGCAGCATCAATAAGAGTCTGCATGTCTGCTTTGTCATTGTATTCAAGCCCCAAATCCTCTGCATTCATATTAAACGAGGAATCATCAAGTGTCACGGATATCTGATATTTGTCTATTGCCGCCTTTAGTGCTTTTTTTGCTTCTTTTGCAGTCATGCCACCAACATCTACAGATGCAAGTGTATATTTCTCAGGGAACTTACTATAACTCTTTTCCCCGCAGCCTGTCATCCCAAGCGCACCAATCATACAGGCTAATACTATTAGAAGCTTAACATTTTTCTTTTTCATTTTAACCTCTTTTATCTTTTTGTTATATTTTCTATCTCACAGCAGTATATTGTATCACTTTAACATTATACTCTCAAGTGAGAAATGTAACATAAATTCATCTTATTATAGTCTCTTATTCATCATTATTATATGAAAGTTCAGCCATAAAGTCTGTGAATCTTAAATACCTTACGCATAAAATTAAGAAAATCTGCAAACTTTGTCTCATATGTCTTTTCATCCATATGAAACTTGTTGAGAAATACAAATCCCCTGTATTTGTTCTTTATCTGATCATATATATATGGACTCTTTTCTTTTATTCTGTGCATCAGTTTCTTTGCATATTTTCGCTGTCCTTTTTTATCAGGATTCTTGATAAATAAAATATGAAACAACGAACCAAGAAACATGGATATTTTTCTGGTCCACAGTTCTCTTCCGCCCTCCGGCAGCTTATCAAGGTTTTTCTCATGATCAAGCATCTTAAAAAGCACAGCCTCAAAATGTGGCAATCTGGATAACTGACTCTGCGTTGATACGCTTTGATTCACATCTCCGAGTCTGTATACATACAATTCATCATCAAGTAATCTGATATTCTTTGCATAACTCAACGGAATAGTGGCATATTCCTGATCCTCATAAAACACACCCTCTATAAGCTTATAATTGATAGATTTATAAAATGCTGTATTGTATGTCACACCATGAAAGCTCATTCCATAATCTACGGCTTCCCACATGTCTACTATCTCTTTTAGATTATAAAGTCTGTCTGAATCATCACAATGTATATCTCTTGGTTCCCACAGATCTTTTGAGATATCATATGTGATAAAACTCTGTATAAGTGCATCAAAATCTTCAGTTTCAAGCAACTTTATCGTCCTTGCAAGGGCATCTGTATATACCCAGTCATCTGCATCGACGCATTTAAAATACTTTCCACTGACATTTTCAACACCTTTATTTATTGCAGAACCATGCCCACCATTAGGTTTGTTGACAATTCTATATGTGTTTGGAAATCTATCCACGAATTTCTGTGCTACTTCTACGCTATTGTCTTTTGTTCCGTCATTTACGATAAGCACCTCAAGCTTATCCATCATCTCCATATCTGCTTCTATTTCATCTAGCCTGCCATTGTTGGCAGCTTCTATTATAGCTGTATTCTCCTTTTGGGGATTTTTTGTTATCACATATGTCGACAGTCCTTTATTTAAAAACTGTGACGCATTATATGTCGGTATGATGATCGATAATATCTTTTTATTTTCTGTATCCATCTACTTTTCCTAACTTTTATTTTCTGTACAATTTGTCTGCTCCTACAGCTTTTTTGGCAAATGCGAGCAGATTCGAAAACTGATTTTCATAAAATTTATTACTCATGTGGAGCTTATTGAATATGACAAATATCTTGTATTTGCGCTGTACTGCCTCATACATAAGTGCGCTTTGCGCAGCCAGCTTTGTATTGAAAGCTTCCGCTACACTGCGTCCAGCTTTTTTATCTTTATTTTTTACAAGTGCTATCTGATAATAGCTTGTAATGATACCAGATGTCTTTCGGATGAAATGCTCTTTTCCTCCGGCTGGCATATTTTTAAAATCTTTTTGCGTCTGTAATACTGCAAATATTACTTTATCAAGGTCAGGAAGCCTCTTTATCTGGCTGGCTGCTGATACGCTTTGATTTACATCTCCTACCCTGTATATATAAAGCTCTTCCTTTACAAATCTGATACTTTTTGCAAATGAAAAAGGCACTGTGGCATACTGCTGATCCTCATAAAATACATGTTCTACAAGCTTATAATCTAGAGCCCTGTAAAAATCTGTCCTATATGCAACCCCATGAAATGAAAGTCCGTCATATATGTCATCCCACATATCCACTACATCTTTAAGGTTGTATTCCCGGTCAAAATCAGGCACTTTTACGTCTGCCGGTCTGTACTCGTCTTTTGATATATCATAATATCTAAAGCTTTGTATTATCGCATCCGCATCCATTTTCTCAAGGAAATCGATAAAATTCTTAAGTGCTGCCGTGTCAACCCAGTCATCAGCATCGACCACCTTAAAATATTTCCCGGTCACATGCTCTACTCCAGCATTTATGGCAGACCCATGTCCGCCATTTTTCTTATTTACAATCTGAAATGTGTCTGGATACCAGTCGACAAACTTCTGTGCTATGGCTACACTGTCGTCAGGTGTGCCGTCATTTACCACTATCACTTCGAGTTTACCAAGCATATCCATATCTGCGTCTATCTCTTCAAATCTGCCTTCTTTGGCGGCCAGATAGTTTTTCTCTGCTGTCTGTCCATCTGTATCTTTACATATCAGAAATGAAGAGAGTCCCTTGTAAAGGAACTTTTCTGCATTATATGTTGGTATTATAATCGATAATATTTTATTCATTATTTCTATCCCTTTTTTGCATTTAACCGCATATTCCTTTGGCATGCATTACCTATCCGCGCAATCTGCTGTATACCCATGCTGCCACAGGGAATATCTTAAATTCTGTCTTGCGCAGCATCCAGACGCTTTTTCTGCTGCATGCATCATACACTCCCGGATGCTTTTCCCTAAGCATTTCGTCAAATTCTTTCATCTGCTTAACATTTTCCTTGTCATTACCTTTTGCAAGGAATATCTGATATTCATCATCGACAGCCTCTGCGATGCCTCGCTCGAGATATTTTTTCTTGTAAGTTTGGAGGTTGCCATGCACATTATTGTATTCAAATAGTGCACTTAGCACTCTAAGGTGCTGATCATGACGTTTTATCATCATCTTTATATCCACACTCTGTCCGCTTCTACCAAGCCTGTACTGGTAAAGCGCAAGTGGAGAAAACGTGATGCTTGTGCAGTATGGTATTGGATATAGTATGAATTCCTGATCCTCATAGAAGCAGTGCTCATCGACACATATCTCATTTTTCTGCAATATATCAGTGCGTACTGTCATGGAATGGATAGTCACAAGCGGATCCATCACCGCCTCGGCAAAGCCCCATTCTCTGTTGTAATGGTAGCTGTTTGATACAGCCTTTCTTCGCTTTGTAACTTTTTTAGTCTTATCATCAATCAGGTTAAAATCATTGGAGATCACGTCTGAATGAGTATGCTTTAGCATATTAATAAACTCAGGGAGTACTTTTTTGTCTACCCAGTCATCGCCATCCACAACCTTGAAATACTTGCCGGTTGCCCTCGGTATGGCATAGTTGATCGTAGAACCGTGTCCACCATTTTCCTTTGAAAGTACCTTAAAACTATCCGGATATTTGCGCTCATATCCCAAAGCCAGCTCTGCTGTGCTGTCTGTGGAGCCATCGTTCACCACTAGTATCTCTATGCTGCGAAGCACAGAGATATCCACAAACGAATCCAGACAGGTCTTTATGTACTTTTCTACATTGTAAGCCGGAACGACTATGGTAAGAAGTTTCTCCATATATGTTTCTCCATGTATTGTATAAGATGATTTGTAACTATTCAGTACCAAGACAGATGAAATCGCACATTACTCTGCCAGGCGATTAAGCGCAGAAAATATGCCTCTTATTGATGCCTTTGTAATATTTGAGCTGACTCCTACGCCAAATGTCACACAACCTGTTGCGTTATCCTGCATCTGGATATATGCTGCTGCCTTTGCATGGCTTCCCTGTGCAAGTGCGTGTTCGTCATAGTCAAGTATTGTAACGTTTAAACCTGTCACACTCTGTCTGATTGCTAACTTAACCGCATCTATCGGACCATTTCCCCTGGCTACTGATGTGATCTCCTCGCCATTGTATTTGAATACAAGTGTCACTTTTGTCTCGTCATCACTTATATCATCATCCTCTTTAAATGATATAAGTTCAAACGGTGTTTTCTTAGTAAGATACTGTTCCTCAAAGGCTTCCATTATACGGCTTGGCTTTGTCTCTCCACCTTCCGCCTCTGAAATCTTTTGTACTACATCGGCAAATTCTCTTTGCATTGACTTTGGAAGCTTGTAACCATATACAGTATTCATCACAAATGCCACGCCGCCTTTTCCTGACTGACTGTTGATTCTCACAACCGGCTCATACTCACGTCCGATATCGGCTGGATCGATAGGCAGATATGGCACTTCCCATATATCTGATCCGTTCTCTTTAAGGGCTTGCTCGCCTTTATTGATGGCATCCTGATGGGATCCTGAAAAAGCCGTAAATACAAGTTTTCCAGCATATGGATGTCTCATGTCGACATCCATCTTACAACAACGCTCATATATTTCTATGATTTCATTTATATTTTCAAGGTTAAGCTCTGGATTGATTCCCTGTGAGAACATATTGTATGCCACTGTAAGTATGTCCACATTTCCTGTTCTCTCGCCATTTCCAAGAAGTGTTCCTTCCACACGGTCAGCTCCAGCTAAGAGCGCAAGCTCTGTGATTGCTACACCTGTTCCGCGGTCGTTGTGTGGATGCACTGATAGGATGACATTGTCTCTTTCCTTAAAATGTGTACTCATCCACTCGATCTGGTCTGCGTATACGTTAGGAGTATTCATCTCTACTGTAGCAGGCAAATTAAATATAATAGGATTATCGTTTGCATGGTTCCACTCTTTTTGTACCGCTGTACAAATCTCAAGCGCAAAATCCATCTCTGTTCCTGTAAAACTTTCCGGTGAATATTCAAGCTGAAGATTGCCATCGTAATTTTTCATCTTCTCGCGAACCATTCTTGTTCCGTCTACAGCTATCTGTATTATCTGTGGTCTGTCCTTTTTAAATACAACTTTGCGCTGCAGAGTCGATGTAGAATTGTAAATATGGAATACAACATTTTTTATTCCCTGTATAGCCTCAAAAGTGCGGTCTATAAGATCCTCACGGCACTGTGTAAGTACCTGTACTTTTACATCATCAGGTATGCGGTTCTCAGCTACAAGTTTTCTAAGGAAATCGTACTCGATCTGTGATGCAGCCGGAAAACCAATCTCTATCTCCTTAAATCCAAGCTTAAGTAGAAGTTCAAACATCTCCATTTTCTCATCTACGTTCATAGGCTCGATAAGTGCCTGATTTCCATCTCGCAAATCAACTGAACACCAGATAGGCGCTTTCTCTATTTCTTTGTCCGGCCATGTTCTCTCTGAAAATTTGAGTACCGGATTTCTTTTATATCTTTTGTAGTTTAACATTATTCTCCAAGACCATCCTCTATATATTTGACAAGATACGAGAGTGCTTCTTCCTCATCCTCTCCTTCGCAGTTAAGTTCTATCTCGTCACCTGATTTGATGCATGCTCCAAGCACTGAAAGAACACTTTTCGCATTTGCTATATTTTGTCCGCCATATCCAAATGTAACCTTTGATTTAAATTTCATGGCTTCCCTACATAGATTTCCTGCTGGACGCAGATGCAATCCTGTTGGATTCTTAATCGTTATTTTCTGTGATAACATTTTCATTACCTCTTTTCGGTTATTTTAGCATTGTAGCATTTTAGGATCAGTCGCCCGATCCGGTAGTAGTTCCTGTACTGCTGTCACTTTTGCTATTGCTCTTATTATTGCTTGACTTATTATTTGTATCATTACTGCTGTCAGTGCTGTCCGCATCGCTTGCATCTGATGTGTCTGCATCTGATCCTGAGTCTGTGCTTTGTTCTTTTTCAATGACTATCTGCACCTTGATCTCACCCCAGGTATATTTTGAATCATCCAGATTAAGCGCAACTGTAACAGTATGCGTTCCTACCGAAAGCCCCGTAACATCTATCGTGCCTTTTAGGGTGGAACCAGACAATGTATCAATATCAGACTGGGTTCCGCTTACTATAACGCTTGTTTTATCTGTTGCAAATGTAAGCTTCTCATCTTCTGAAAGACCATTGTATGATATATTGCTGCTGTCGAGAGTCATTGTCGCAGTCGCATTTGTCTCTATCTGAATCTCAATATTAACTTTCGATTTTGACGATTTGACAAGAGACACTCCATCCGGCAGATATCCTGTGAGATCTACTGATGTTTTTACATCTCCCGTAGCACCGGAAATATCTACCGGTCCTACATCTATAGATGTAATGTTATTTAACGTCTCCGCAGCACCTTTTAATTCTACGGATTCTTCTGACAATGTCACGCCAAGTACACCTTTTCCACCTGCCGGAGCGCCAGTATATGAGCACTTAAGCGGCACTTCTTTTGTGCTAAGTACATCAACTGTCACTTCTATTGAACTGTACTGGCTGTCTATATCGAGTGCTGACTGGTCTACCTCGTCTCCGTTTTCGTCCAGAAGCACAAGATCGCCTCTGTCTGTTATCTGATTGTCAGAAACTATCGTATTTTCATCCACCTTTATGCTGACATTTGCAGATGATATTGTTGAAACTATCGCCTCAGGTCCGCCGACTTTTACTACACGCGGATTTGCCTGTGGGTTATCGCCGATAGCTTTAGAACCTGACAATTCTCCGCTGACAGATACCTTGACCTCATACTGTTTCTGCATGTAATCGTCAACTTCTACAGGAATAGTATGATCGCCTCCATTGAAGGTTATCGAGCTCTTGTACTTTGTACAACCGATGTCAACTTTTACTGTAGCACTTGTCGGATCATCCTGGGATATGACTAAATTGGACAGATCTGCACTCGCATAAAAGTCAGAATCGTCCAGGTTGTTCAGATAGCTTCTCTTTCCTGATACAGAAAAAGATATTGTCTTGTCCGTATCCTTTATCGTAGGCCACTTGCCCATATCTACGACAGCGTCTTTGCCTGTTATCGACACTGTCGTGGTAAAAGTCTTTGTTTTTATTGGATCGTTTAGATTGTATACAACAATCCAAAGAACAAAAGCAAATAATACAGCCAGTATCTTAAAACCAAGATTATTCGTGAAGGTCTCCAGAATCTTTTTTCCCATTCCTTAACCTCCTTTTTATCAATTCTAATTTTGTTGCCTCTCTATGTCTGTTCTGCAGCAATTTAAGTTGCTCTCTTAATTTATCGACGTCAATATCATGGGCAATATCGCCCTTTATTGCTGTGGAAACAGCTCCTGTTTCCTCTGAAACTATGATGGTAAGTGAATCACTCACCTCGCTGACACCTACTGCCGCACGATGCCTTGTTCCAAGGTCCTTTGAAAGTGTCAGGCTGTCCGACAATGGAAGATAACATGTTGCGGAAACAACGCGATTTCCACGAACTATGACTGCCCCATCGTGAAGAGGTGTATTTTTCTCAAATATATTTATAAGGAGCTGGCTAGTCAGTATAGCGTCCACATCTATACCTGTTCTGATATACTCGTTCAGCTTTATCTCATCCTCTATGACTATGAGTGCTCCTGTTTTTACTTTTCCCATTGCAAAGCAAGCCCTAACAAGCTCATCTATTGTCTTGTCAGAGAATTTTTCACTTTCATTCTTTCCTGTATTGATAAATCCACCGAAATATGATTTCCCGCCGATATTTTCAAGCGCATTTCTAAGCTCCGGCTGGAAGATTACAACAAGTGCTACCAGACCGACATTGAATGTCTTCTCAGCAATCCAAAGTATCGTATCCATCTGGAACAATGCTGCTACAAATACAAACAACAGTATAACTATGATGCCCTTAAAAAGATTCCAGGCCCTTGTATTCTTTATCCATATGAGCACATGATAGAAGAGTACAGATATGATAAGTATCTCAATTATGTCTATTACGCCGATTTTTACACCCGGCATATTTGTAAATGACAGAATCTGATCCTTAAGCCGTATCAGCACTCCGTTTACATTGTCCATCGTACTCTCCTTTCCTGATATAAATCGTAACCAATCACAACTATCCTGAATATTTACAGTCATTTGTTTTTCGGGACAATTGCAAATGTTCAATAATTATTTAATATCCTTAAAGATATCTTCGTCAACTTCAAGATCCTTTGCTATAGATTTTCTGCTTATGTTTTCCTGATTATGACGTGGAATTTTCTTTCCCATGCTGCCTGTATTTCCAAAATGCTTTACTACCTTTTCCTCGGTCGCGATTGTCTTCTTTGGCACAGCTTTTACATAATAATAATACTCATCGTCCTCAAACTGCACATTTTCAACGCGGGAATAATCGAGATTCATAAAAACAAATCTTATAACAAAGCCTATAAACATCGAAATCGCACTGCCGATTATAAGCCATAATGTCTTGCCTGTAATGCCGAGCGCCAGATAAAGCACCAAAAGTGCCACAAGCTGTATAAGCACTCCCGCGATCACAGCGATATTCCAAGAATTGCGAATATTGAGCCTTCTTACCAGATATACAACAAGTGTAGTAATCACGAAAACCGCCATCACTATAAACATCTCTTTATTCTCAAGGAGTTGTCCCATTGTGACATTGAGTTTTGTAGTGCTGCCACCTTTTTTATCTGCCACTTCGGCAAGCGCTGAAGCATTGAGCTTTATACCATCAAGGAAGTAATATATCAATATACCGCAGATGACTGCCATTACAGAACATGCCCGTCTTAAAAGGCCTGCCGCAACCGGTATCACATATGGGATCTTAAGCTGAAAACATATCGGTGTAAGAAGCGCAAGTATACCATCCTTAGGTGCAAAGCGAAAATATATAAAGTAGATAACAGCAAGCAGAACAAGCGTAATAGCTGCGACTTCTATCGAGAGCGCATACATATCAAGCAGTATCATGGCTGAACTAATCCACATTATAGCATTTACCGGAAGAAGTGCACATACAAGCGCAAGCAAAATTGCAATCGGCATTGAGCTTATCTTTGCCATATATCCAATGTTGCTATTTATCATGACAAATGTCATAAAGGCTATCACAAATTTGATCACAGGAAATATAAAGTGTTCGTAATTTCCGTAGAATTTGACTGCCTTGTCCTTGATCTCAAGTAATTTATTCATAAGGCCTCCCTATCGCTTTAATTTCTCTTCGCGCGCATACATCTTACCAACTGCTTTCAGATGACTCATGTATTTGCGAACATCCTTTCTCCCTGCTTTATACTTTGAAGCATATACTACAATTGTGGCAAAAATGTAAATTACCATAAAGGCCACATATAATACAGCAGTCGTGATCCCCATTGATTTAAAATCCAGATTATTTATCCTGTTTAAAAGGCTTTCCGCATTGACAGCCACCCAGAGTATTATAAATCCTATAAAAGCGAATGTCCCGGTAAAAAAACTCTTTAAGCCTTCTTTTCCTATATAGTCCCATCCATAATAGGATGCTGTCTGTTTTGCAATCTGATCATCTTTGCTGTCATAGAGCGCCACTTGAAAAAGTTCCCTTACTTTGTCTTCGTTAATCATAAAAATCCCTCACTTTAGACGCAATTATACATTCTTTCAAATTATATCATACCGCTTATTTACAGTCAAATACTGTAAGTTCATATATAATAAAAAGCCGGCTTTCGACCGGCTTTTTTTGTATATTAAAATTATCACAAATGCTATTTGAAATACCTCATTTTGTTATGAATTGATGTCTGTGATTTAAGTGTTTCTGACTTTGGTGCATCAATAGCACTGCGGAGCGCATTAGCAAGATTTCTCTTGCATTCGTCGCAGAATCTGCCTGTATGTATGATTCTTCCACAGTTCTCACACTCTATGCCATATGCCGAATTCTTGGAAAATGACAATCTTTCTTCACGTACCCATTTGCGTATCTGGCGCATCGACGTATCCGTCTCCCTGGACACTTTCTCTACAGGAGCATCAGGATTTTCCTCGATATAACGTTTTACCTCGTCAAACTTCTCGTCCAATTTTTTCTGACAGTTCGGACAAAATTGTTCGTCTGCTAATGCATTAAAAATCCTGCCACACCCTCTACAATTTGTTATCTGCATCAAACCCCTCCTAACTTCCTTGTCCTATGCATACGCACATGGCATATACCCTGCTATCACAATGTTTTGCTATTTCTCTACCGATAGCTTCTATCGTACTTCCAGTCGTGTATATATCGTCAACTATAAGTATATGGTAGTATTGTACTATACTATCCATCACTTGAAAAGCCCCCTCTAGACTATTTTTTCGTTCTGCGTATCCAAGGGTTTTGAGAGGCTGTGTGTTTTTTACTCTGCTGACCAATCCCTTTACCATAGGAATGCCCGTTCTTTTCGACAATTCCCTTGCAAAGCTTTCTGCCTGATTGTAACCTCTGGCCTTTTTCTTGTCACGATACATAGGTACCGGAATTATCACATCTATTCCACAGTTTTTGATCCATCCGGCATATTTATCCACAGCCATCTCGGCAAAAAATTCACTATACTCACGCCTATTTGAATATTTAAACCTGTACATAGTCTGCTTTATGCTGCCTTTGTATGTAAAAACTGCTTTCCCCTGTTTTAGAGTATCGTTTTCTCTATACATGATATGATGTTCCACGGCTTTTTTGCAGTCATCACAATATTCCTGCTGTTCAAAAGCTACTGACTTTCCGCACCTTAAGCACACTGGCTGTTCTATAACAAACAGCTGTCTGCGGCAGTCTTTATGTATATATTTCTCCATTGGCCCTACTAAGTCATCACAAACAGGACATCTTGGCGGAAATATCAGATTTTTAGTCATGCCATACGCACAATTTAAAATCTTCTTTGCACTTGCTGTTCTAGTCATTTCTAGCCCAGCCATATGCGTATTTGACAGCCTTATTCCAGCCTTTTCGCTTTGTCTCTCTGTCTTCTTCTGACATATCTGGCTCAAAAACACGGTCAATCTTCTGATTTTTCACCACGTCATCCTTACTGCTCCAATATCCAACCGCAAGTCCAGCCAGATATGCTGCACCTATAGCTGTAGATTCCACGCATGCCGGTCTTCTTACAGGAGCATTTATCATATCCGCCTGAAACTGCATCAGGAAATTATTAGCACTAGCTCCACCGTCAACTTTTAGTGCTGACACATCAATGCCGGCATCCGCCTTCATTGCATCTATTACGTCGCATACCTGCAGTGCTATCGATTCAAGCGTAGCTCTGATTATATGGTTCTTGTTTGTTCCTCTGGTAATGCCAACAATCGTACCGCGTGCGTACTGATCCCAATGTGGTGCACCTAGTCCTGTAAATGCCGGAACCACGTAACAGCCATGCGTACCGTGTACTTTTGTCGCCATATATTCAGAATCTGATGCCGAATCAATAAGGCGCATTCCATCACGAAGCCACTGTATAGCTGCGCCAGCCACGAAAATCGATCCTTCAAGAGCATAATTTACTTTACCATCAAGTCCCCAGGCAATTGTAGTAACCAGCCCATTTTTCGAAAACACCGGTCTTTCACCTGTATTCATAAGAAGGAAACAGCCTGTTCCGTATGTATTCTTTGCCTCACCCTCATTAAAACATGTCTGTCCAAAAAGTGCTGCCTGCTGATCTCCTGCTGCGCCTGCGATCGGCACCTCTGCCCCCAGGAATGAAGGATCTGTATATCCATATACACAACTTGAAGGCATAGGTGTAGGAAGCATGCTCTTTGGTATATCAAGCTCTGTCAGTATGTCATCATCCCACTGCAGTGTATTGATATTAAAAAGCATGGTACGGCTGGCATTTGAATAGTCAGTCACATGTACTTTTCCCTTTGTAAATTTCCATATAAGCCATGTCTCAACTGTGCCAAACAGCAGTTTACCCTCATTTGCAAGCTCTCGTGCTCCCTTTACATTGTCCAGTATCCATTTAATCTTTGTAGCCGAAAAGTATGCATCTATGATAAGGCCTGTCTTTTTCTGAAATGATTCCTCAAGCCCTTTTGCCTTTAATGCATCTGCAATATCCGATGTTCTGCGGCACTGCCATACTATGGCATTATATACAGGTTCACCTGTTTCTTTATTCCATACTATAGCTGTCTCACGCTGATTTGTGATACCTATTGCCGCTATATCTGCAGCTTTGGCATTTATCATGCTCATTGCCTCAACAGCTACTCCCAGCTGTGATGACCAGATCTCATTTGCATCATGCTCAACCCAGCCCGGATTAGGAAAGAACTGTCTGAATTCTTTTTGAGCCATGGAGCAGATATTGCCCTCCTGATCAAATAATATACATCTGTTGCTTGTTGTTCCGGCATCAAGTGCCATTATGTATTTCCCCATACATTTACCCTCCTGAAATTTATTTCTATATTGAACAACTGTCTGATATCATAATGCAGATCGCTGATATATCTTCTAATACAGCTTTCTGCACGTAAACATGTAAAAATGGAGCGCAACAACTAACCCTGTAATACAGGGATAATTCATCGCTCTCCACTCTCTGATACATATTCTTTTAATCACATACTGTAACCGTTTGTGACATTTACAGTTTAGCCCGCAAGTTAATAAAAACTTGCTATGCGAAATCTAATTTATTTATATCATATTTCACAAATTAAATCTACCCTATTCTGACTATTTTATAATTTTTATAGATTTTAAATTCTGATGGTCACGCTATTAGGTGTGATCAGCAACTTTAGAATTCCTCGTCTCTTTTTCCTGCAAGAAATTCAACATATTTTCCTGTACCGATGGCTACGCACGTCATAGGTTGCTCTGCTGTCATTGTATTTATGCCTGTCTTCTCCTCAATGAGTGAGTCAAGTCCACGAAGGAGTGCTCCACCACCCGTGAGTACGATACCTCTGTCTGCAACGTCTGCTGCAAGCTCTGGCGGAGTCTTTTCGAGTACCGAGTGTACAGCTTCAACGATCTGAAGTGTAGCCTCACGGAGCGCTTCCTCTGTCTCCTCTGAGCTTACCGTGATAGTTCTAGGAAGACCTGTTACAAGGTTACGTCCTCTTACCTCGATAGTCTCAGGCTGAGCAAGTGGATAGCATGTACCTATCTTGATCTTTATATCCTCGGCTGTTCTCTCACCGATGAGCAGGTTATGTTTCTTTCTCATATATCTGACGATAGCCTCATCGAAATCATCTCCGGCTATCTTTATTGATGTACTGACTACTGATCCGCCTAATGAGATAACTGCGATATCAGATGTACCACCTCCGATATCTACGATCATGTTTCCACATGGCTTAGCAATATCGATTCCAGCTCCGATTGCTGCTGCGATTGGCTCTTCGATAATCTTTACATCTCTGGCTCCTGCTGCAAATGTAGCATCCTCAACAGCTTTTTTCTCTACCTCTGTAACCCCGCTAGGCACACATACGCTGACTAATGGCTTTCTGAAGCTCTTCTTCCCCAGTGCTTTCTGGATGAAGTGCTTGATCATTTTCTCTGTAACTGTATAATCTGAAATAACACCCTGACGAAGTGGTCTTACTGCCACGATATTGCCAGGTGTTCTACCGAGCATAAGTCTTGCCTCCTCACCGATTGCTTTGATCTTATTTGTATCTCTGTCAAAAGCTACTACTGAAGGCTCCTTTAATACTACGCCCTTTCCTTTTATATAAACAAGTATGCTTGCTGTTCCTAAATCAATTCCGATATCTGATCCGACCATTACTGATTAGCCCCTTTCTTCTTTTTTCCTGAATTTATTGGTATAAAAAATCTTCTAATCATATTTTTACATATACGTTTTAATTATATACAAATAATTCCATTTTTCAAACTATTTTTTTAAATATGGGCCATTTTTAATAAAAAATTAAGCTATTGCACAGAATATGCGCATTATTTGTCGTTTGTTTCAAGATAAGGCTTTAGAAATTTGCCTGTATATGAGGCTTCTACCTCGCATATTTCCTCGGGTGTCCCCTGTGCTATAACAGTTCCTCCACCGTCTCCACCTTCCGGTCCCATATCTATGATATAGTCGGCTGTCTTTATCACGTCAAGATTATGCTCGATAACCACTACAGTATTGCCTCCATCTGAGAGCCTGCGCAGTATCTCAACAAGCTTGTGTACATCGGCAAAATGTAAACCTGTTGTCGGTTCATCTAAAATGTAGATTGTTTTTCCGGTACTCTTACGGCTAAGCTCTGTGGCAAGCTTGATACGCTGCGCCTCACCTCCCGAAAGCTCAGTAGATGGCTGTCCAAGCTTGACATACGAAAGTCCCACATCATAAAGTGACTGTATCTTGTTGTGGATCTTTGGAACATTCTTGAAAAATTCAAGAGCCTCCTCCACTGTCATGTCAAGCACATCATAGATGCTCTTGCCCTTGTATTTTACATCAAGAGTCTCTCTGTTATAGCGTTTTCCACCGCAGACCTCACAAGGCACATACACATCCGGCAGGAAATGCATCTCGATCTTTAATATTCCGTCACCGCTGCAGGCTTCACATCGCCCGCCCTTTACATTGAAGCTGAATCTGCCCTTTTTGTAACCCTTTGCCTTTGCATCAGGTGTGGAGGCAAACAGATCACGTATCATATCAAATACTCCTGTGTATGTGGCAGGATTTGATCTCGGTGTACGTCCGATTGGTGACTGGTCGATATCTATTACCTTATCAAGCTGTTCAAGTCCGTCTATTCCATCGTGATCTCCTGCTATACATCTGGCTCTGTTCAACGTCTTTGCAAGATGCTTGTAAAGTATTTCATTGGACAGCGAGCTTTTTCCAGAACCTGAAACACCTGTAACGCAGGTCATTATGCCAAGTGGTACATCAACATCTATATTCTTAAGATTGTTTTCTCTTGCGCCTCTTATAGTGATAAATCCGGTCGGTTTTCGCCTTACTTCAGGAACAGGGATTTTTATTCTTCCGCTTAAATATGCTCCGGTAATGGATTTTTTGCACTTAATGATATCTTTGAGTGAACCTGCTGCCACTACTTCTCCACCGTGTGAGCCTGCTCCCGGACCTATATCCACAATATAATCCGCGGCACGCATCGTATCCTCATCATGCTCCACAACTATAAGTGTGTTGCCGAGATCCTTGAGGTTCATAAGTGCATGGAGCAGCTTGTCATTATCTCTCTGGTGCAGACCGATACTCGGCTCATCAAGTATATATGCCACACCTACCAGTCCTGATCCAATCTGTGTAGCAAGTCTGATACGCTGTGCCTCACCACCGGAAAGGCTGGCTGTTCCACGCGAAAGTGTAAGGTATTCCAGTCCTACCTCCTGCAGAAATCCAACTCTCGCACGTATTTCCTTTAATATCTGGTCTCCGATAAAATGCTGTTGCTGTGAAAGTACCATATCTGCAAGAAATGTACACAGATTCTTTACAGACATGGATGTCATCTCATAAATATTCTTATCCGAAACCGTAACTGCCAGTGATGACGGCTTAAGTCTCTGTCCCTTACAGCTTGTACAAGGTGTGATGCGCATGAACTGCTCATATTCTGCCTTTGCAGTATCCGAAAAAGTCTCCTTGTATCTGCGCTCCACGTTGTCGATCAGACCTTTCCAGTCCAGATCATAGACACCTTCGCCGCGCTGTCCTTTGTATCTTACTTTAAGTATCCTGCCATCTCCGCCGTAAAACAGCAGCTTTTTCATATCTGCCGAAAAATCTTTTATAGGTGTATCCAGTGGCAGTCCATAGCCTTCGTTTAACGCTTTGAGTGTGGCATAGGTGTAACTCTTTGGATCTGTACACGACTGCCATCCCATTACCTGAATCGCTCCCTCTGATATGGAAAGTGAAGGATCAGGGATCATAAGCTGCGGATCAAACTCCATCTTATAACCGAGTCCGTAACAGGTAGGACACGCTCCAAACGGATTGTTGAATGAGAAACTTCTCGGCTCTACCTCATCAATGCTGATACCACAATCCGGACATGCAAAATTCTGCGAAAATGTCATCTGTTCTCCGTCAACTATATCAACTATCGCATTTCCCTCAGACAGTTCGAATACGTTTTCCAGTGAATCCGTAAGACGTTTTTCTATGCCCGGTTTTACAACCAGACGATCGACAACTATATCTATATTGTGCTTTATGTTTTTCTCCATTGGGATATCCTCAGATAGCTCGTACATGTTGCCATCCACGATAACTCTGACATATCCGCTCTTTTTAGCCTTTTCAAAAAGCTTCTGATGCTCACCCTTTCGTCCGCGCACTACCGGTGCAAGAAGCTGTATCCTTGTCCTCTCAGGAAGTGCCATGACAGTATCTACCATCTGATCTATGCTCTGCTTTGTGATGGCTCTGCCACACTTCGGACAGTGTGGTATACCTATTCTGGCATATAACAGTCTGAAATAATCATATATCTCAGTAACAGTACCTACCGTCGAACGCGGATTCTTGTTAGTCGATTTCTGATCGATGGAAATAGCCGGTGGGAGTCCCTCTATAGACTCTACATTTGGCTTTTCCATCTGTCCGAGGAACTGGCGCGCATATGAAGAAAGCGACTCCATGTATCTGCGCTGTCCCTCCGCATATATCGTATCAAATGCCAGTGATGACTTTCCCGAGCCCGAAAGTCCTGTCAGGACAACAAACTCGTCCCTTGGTATGTCAAGGCTTACACATTTGAGGTTGTGTTCGCTGGCACCTCTTATTTTAATGTATTTTCTTTCTTTTTTTGCCATTTATTGTTTCTCCGTTATAAAATCTATTCGTAACTGTTCAGTACCTTCACAGTTGCGAGCCGCAAGCGCATTAGAATC
>CAVICC010000026.1:0-18399 GCA_963641405.1 bacterium
AATAGCCACAAGATCCTTAGTCTTGCTCGTCTGCCAGTTCCGACACTTCCGCATATATCTATTCCGCAAGGTGTTTCCCTCACGCGACTTAGATATAATATCAAATTAGACTTAGTATGTCAACACTAATTTTTACTTTTTTTAAATTTTTCCAGAGCATCGATAAGCTTGTTGTACCTTTCCTCCAACTGAGGCAGATATTTCTCGCATCCATCGAACGTTCCTGTCCTTAATATCTCTGTAATCTGTGAGCTTGGCTCATAAACACTTTCAAATCCCAGATTAAGACATACTCCCTTTAGAGTATGTGCTGCCCTGAAGGCTTCTTCAAGATTTTTCTGCTCAAGATATGCTTTTAAGTTATTATAGCTTTGCTCATTTTCAAATTTAAGTGCAAATCTCTCCACTAGTGCATCAGAACCAAATCTTTTAAGCACATTGTCGTAATTGTCTCCCATTATGTCATAGCATTCTTTTATTGTCATATCAAATCTCCTTTTCTTTATTTTACATTTCACAATTATTGCTATAGTTCATCAAGTCCCTTACTGATAATATCCTGTATCTGCACAAGACACTTGATAAGTACCGGATTAAACTGACCACATTCACCATTTAATATCATATTCATCGCTTTTTCATGGGAAAATGCCTTTTTGTATACACGTTCGCTTGTAAGAGCGTCATATACATCTGCCACTGAAACTACCTGTGCGGCTATAGGGATCTCCTCTCCTTTTAAGCCATCCGGATAACCTCTTCCATCGTATTTTTCATGATGCCATCTGCATATCTGCAGCGCTGTACGAAGCAGTTTTTCATCCTTATATACTTCCAGATCCTCAAGCATTCCAGCTCCGATCACGGTATGTGTCTTCATGATCTCAAATTCTTCATCCGTAAGTCTTCCCGGTTTATTTAGGATAGAATCTTCTATGCCGATTTTTCCTATATCATGAAGAGCTGATGCTGTGGCGATGAGTTCTATATCACTACCGGTCAGATCATACTTATCTGTATTTTTCATAAGCTGCTGCAACAATAGTTCAGTAAGTTTATTAATATGTATGACATGGCTACCACTCTCTCCATTCCTAAACTCAACTATATGGCTTAATATAGAAATAAGGATTCTGTTATTATTCTCCCTCTCATATATCTGGTCCGTGACCATCTTTATAAGACGTCTTTGCTTTGCATAAAGCTTTATCGTATTTAGCACCCTCTGATAAACAGTTTTCATATCAAAAGGCCTGCTGATAAAATCTGAAACGCCAAGCTCATATGCCTTTCTGACATAACCTTCTGAACCTTCACCGGATATAACAATAACAGGTATATCCTCAATCCAGTGATTTTTTTCCATAAGTTTAAGCACTTCGTAGCCGTCCATAACAGGCATTACAATATCTAGAAGCACTATCGAGATACCCGTTCCGTATTGTTCTAAAAGATCTATACATTCCTTGCCATTTGATGCCTCGAGAATTCTAAAATCACCATTTAACATTTCAGAGAGTATTTCCCTGTTTAGATCTGAATCGTCAACTATAAGCACCTGCTGTTTTATCTCTTCGAGCTCATCAACTGTTTTGCCACTCTCACGCTCAGTTATAACCATATTTTTGCGGTTTTTAGCAATGTACATAAGCTTGTCAGCTCTTGTTACAGCATCAGATATAAGCTCCCCTTCTGCAATAACGCCGCCAATACTAACTTCTATAGACATTTTAGAATATTCCGGTATGATCGTTTTGCGTATCGCATCGTGTATCTGGTCAAGTTTTGCCTTAAACTCATCCTCTGTCACATCATGAACAACTATAAGAAATTCATCTCCGCCAAACCTTATGACCATATCCGTCTTTCTGATACATTCTTTTACGGCATTTACTACAGTAATAAGTGCCTCATCTCCTGCAGCATGTCCAAGCGAATCATTGTAAAGCTTAAAATCATCCACATCAAGCATAGCCACGCCACCATAGCACTTTGTATTCTTTAATTTTTCCTCGTAAAATCTGCGGTTGTAGGCACCGGTCAAAACATCCACATAGAGTTTTTCCCTGTATCCCATTATCTTGTTTTCAAGCTTTCGTCTGACATCAGTATCAGACATTCCGCTGTTTTCAAGATGGTTTACTAACTCCATCACGTAGTCTTTTCCATCAACATTAACATAATGTGATATAACCTGATATGCCTCATTATCAACAAATTCTATTTTGATCCTTTGCTTTTTATCTTTCATGACCAAGGATGTGATACAATTTGTGCACTGTCTTTTTTTATTCCAAAAAGAATAGCACGGACACGGAGACACCATATCCTGATGTCCGCTGTCCTTTTCCATACGCAAAACGGTTTCTTTATCTATAAGTCTTACTATATCGAATATCCTGCGCCATTCTTCCATCTTGGCTTCTATCTCTTCTCTTGTATATATATCCTTGCTGACATCGTCACTCATATCTTTCTCCGATCTTGTTTCAATGTTATACTCTTAATAATTTTTAAATGTATTTATTCTCAAAATCCTCTATACTCATCGGCTTATCAAAATAAAATCCCTGTATATAATCAATCCCCAGGTTCTTTATTATATTATACTGAAGTTTAGTCTCCACTCCCTCAACACAGACCTTCACACCTATAGTATTGGCCAGTTCACTGACCATTTTTACAAACGCATCAGAGAAATCATCCTGCCCGATATTCTCTATAAAGCATTTATCGATCTTTATTATGTCTATCGGCATCTCTCTTATATGATTAAGTGATGAATATCCTGTTCCAAAATCATCGAGTGCCACCTTTACTCCAAGCGATTTGATCTCATTTAAGATACGCTTCATCCTTACCATATCGTTTATGGCAAGGCTTTCTGTTACTTCGAGGCAGAGATTTGTTGGTTCTATCTTTGTATCATCCAATACTTTTTTAATCTTTTTTACTATATCATTCTGCAAAAGCTGGACTACCGACAGATTTACATTTACCTTATAATCCGGATATCCCATGTCATTCCAGTATTTACAGTGTTTTGCCGCCTCGTAAAGAACATGCTCTCCTATAGGATTGATAAGGCCAAGATACTCTGCAAGTGGTATAAAATCTACAGGATTGATAAATCCCATAATCGATGAATTCCACCTAACCAGTGCCTCTGCTCCTACGCACGTATCTTTGCCGGAAACATCTATAATAGGCTGGAAATATACTGTGAATTCTTCACATTCATTCATAGTGGCTTTTCTCATATATTTTTCAAAATCAAGCCTCTTTGTGCTCTTTTGATCAGTGCTTCTATTGTAAAACTCTATGCGGTTCTTTCCTTCCTTTTTTGCATTAAAAAGGGCTATATCTGCACGACGTATTACTTCCTCGACAGTTTTTGCATCCGTAGGGAAAAATGCTACTCCACCACTTATCGTGCAGTAGTAATCCTCACCCTTTAAGTACCATGGTTTTACAAAGATATCCTGTATATCTTTTATTATGCGCTCTAGTTCCTCTATCGATTCGCCTGTTACAATGACAACAAATTCATCTCCGCCCATCCTGTAACAGTAATTTTCTATTCCCGGTATATGCGTCAGACTGTTTGATATTGCCTTTAAAAGAACATCTCCATACTGATGACCCAGGCCATCATTGATATGTTTAAAATCATCCAGATCTATATATATGAGTGCACCCTTGCTGGCATTTTCAACCGCCTGGTATATAAATCCATCAAGATCCTGCTCGCAGCGCATTCTATTATACAGACCTGTAAGAAAATCACTATTTGCCTGTTTTTCTATTTTTTGCTGATAACGTTTTTTCTGCGTGACATCATAAAATGTAGCAAGGCTTACCTGTCTGCCGTCCACCCATCTGATTGCTGTGCGGTGCACGTCAAACCATCTGTCTTCCTCCACAGAATACATCTCTGTAAAAATATTCTCTTCCGTCTCATCAGAGAATACATATTTTTCGATCTTTTCCTGCTTTATGGTGTTGCTAAATAGTTCCCTACAGTAGTCATTTATGTATAGAATTTTTTTCTTTTCAGGATCAGCCACATATATTCCACAACCAGAATTTTCAAGTATTGCTTCAAGTGACGTATACGAGCTGGCAAGTGAATTTTTGGTAATCTTTTTCGTCAGCACACTCTGGATAACTCTTTTTGTATCATTAAGGAATTTGGTCTCTGTTTTCCCCCATATATAGTCATTTTTATCATCGAAGAAACATATATACATTTCAACACTGTTATTTAGCTCTATAGGTTGGAATATTGCAGCTTTTATAGAATATTTATCCATAAAAGATCGGAATTTCTCAGGCATTGTGGAATTTGTGGAAATAATATACGGCTTTCCTGTAAAAAATGGGACATCCTCGATACTAATTGTATCAAATTTTCTTTCGCCATATGATACGATGACATCGAGGTGTATGCCATTCACATTCTGCCTTATAATAAATGCCCCCGAAAGCCCTAGTGCCTGTACTGTATATTTTAGTGCACTTTCTGCAATATCTGCAAAGCCTTCATCCACCTCAAGAAGCTTTATGACTGAGTTTAAAGCCTCAAGCATGTGAAATTGTACTTTTAATTTCTCATTGATCTTTCTTGTCTGCTCTAAAGCGTCATTTGCCACACTCTCATTATTTTTCGTAATAAGGATCTGTTTTGTAAGTACTTCCAAAAATTCGAGTGATATATAAAACTGCTCTTCGGTGGTAGTCTTTATGCTCTCCGGTAGAACCGCTCTTATGTCATCTGGTAGTTTTTCATCTATAATTGCAACTGCCACCCACATAAGTGCCTGCCTGCCATCTATCGCAACAGATATGCCATACAGCTTTACGTAATCAGTTTCAAGAGACTCCTCTATCACATTTTCAACTCCACAATTTTCGAGTTTAGAGATGAGCGACATATACTTGTCCTCTCCTGCGATTCTGTATACATAATCTTTTGCTTTTGCATCCCCGTATGATTTTGTTATAACGCCTTCACTCTTACTCAGGCACGAAAGATATACTCCGTTTGCACGGCAAAAATAATCCTGTATTTTTTGAAAAAGTTCCGGATCTGACATTTATACCTCCCCTTGATCAGCAATCCCAATTTTCCGTTTAATCTTTATCCTCGTACTTTATTACAAACAGATAAAAGTCCTTTTTATCCAGTATACAGGTCTCCTGTAACAGTCTATATTCATTTCTCAGACGAAGCTGCTTCTTTACAAAGCCTATCTCATTTGAGTACATGACAATGATACCTTCCTCTGTTAGTATCTCCTTTGCCTTATCAAAAAAACGTTCGTAGAATTCTTCCATCTCCTGACGCGTTTTCCTGCCTCTTACCGGCATATCTGTGATTATCTCATCAAACTTATAATCGTGCTTGAAATCAAAAAAATCTCTATGTATAAAATTAATTCCTGTTTTAGCAAGTTTAGCATTTTCCCTGCCCATTATGATCGCATCACCGAAAATATCTGTAGCATAAATTTCCCTTGCCGGCACTGCAAGCTTTCTTTCTATGAGCATGGTTCCTACTCCACAAAATGGATCCATAATCTGTGCATCTGCCTTAAGATACGGCTTGGCAAGCTCGACAAGAAGAGCTGCCGTGGACGGATGTATTGATGTAGACACCGCATTCTTTCTATATGTAAAACGCTCATCCTTTATCGAACCAAGACGCATACACGGAAAGAATTTTCCATCCTTCGTAGGTATTAATTTAATCACGATTTCATATTCATTTGGCGAATTTATCAATTTTCCACCGGCTAACTGATCAAGTGCTTTTGCCACTTTTCCCTGATACTCACCGTCTGCTGTACTCTCTATCCTGTAATAAAATGGATACTTTTCCTGATGGAGGCGGATAAGTATATCATACAGATCTGACTCCCAAAGCTGTTTGGCCGCAGCTAACGGATCTGACGCCAAAAGTCCGTCCGTGTGTAATGTAAAATACATCTGCCTGTAAGTCCTTATCCGCTTGAGCTTTTTTATATTGTCAGTCTTTACAAGTACACCGAGAGGATGTATCTTTGTGTCCTTAAACGGTATCTGACGCCTTACTATTTCCCTGTGAAGTCTGTTTGTCATCAGAAGCACTTCTGCCTTTACGCCCTCAAGTACAGGAGTGTGATATTTTATGCCATTATATTTAATCAGGATTTTATTTATTTCTTTAAGTTCTTCCCCTATGTGTTTTCTATTCTCATCAGTAATTTTAATCTCTTTGAGAAGCTTCTGTTTTTTCTCTATTTCTGGAACAAGATGAGGAATATCAAGCTGCGAAAGTGCCGCAAGATATGAACTTTTTACAAATCTGGTATCTTCCTTTTCGTATGCTTCAAATAGCTCACCCGAAAGGTTGGACATTCCCAGATCACCTATAAGAAGGGCTGCATTCTTTCTCGTCTTTGCATCGTCCGACGCTAGAAATGATATCAATAGTTCTTCCTTATCTGCAAGCAGAACCTTAGCCTCTTTTAGTGATGAATCTTCCTTTATAAGTTTTCTAATATCGCTTAGATTTTTTCTTATATTCTCTTTTTTTGACAGATTTTCAATAATCTCTCTCATAAATTAAATCTTCCTTATATAATATAATGACTATATATTAATTATTTGTAGCTGCTTAGCACATTAACAGTTTAATGTTATTGATTTGAAGTATCAACTGATGAAGCATCTTTAGATATACCATTTTCCTCAATATATGTATTCAGATCTTCATGAAACTGTTCCCATGCATCCTCATGATCCACGAAATATTTAGGACAGGCCTTTCCAGCGACATCATAGTGTCTGATGACATCATCTGTGCTTAAGTCGTATCGTCCCATAAGCCAGGTAGTAAGTTCAATAAGTGACTGGTAAGTCTTGTCATTAAATTTGCCTGTCTCATCCTCTATACAACACTCAATCGAGATGGTGTCACTGTTTCTGTCGTTTGAAGCATATGATATCTCATTGCATGGTATACACTGTACTATCTCGCCTTCGAGTCCTATTATAAAATGTGAGCTTGCTTTTGTCTTTTTAGTTTCTGCAAGGCTTTCAAAATAGTCTCTGTTCTGCTTAGCCGATGTGCCTGGATTTGCAGTATAATGCACCACAATACCATTAACCTTCTCAAGCGCTATCTGTGGTCTTGAATATTCATTTGGTGTAAGAAGCTGCACGTCAAGATCCGGTTGCGTCGCATTATAAAGTGTCGCAGCCGCCTGTGCCTGTTGCTCTTCTTTCTTTGAGTTATTAGCTTTAACTGCCATAACAAGCACAATTATGAGCACTATAAGTGCGATTACACCTATCACAATCCCATCTCTTATAAGCTGTTTTTTTCTGACCTTCGCACGGTGTTTTTTTCTGTATGCTTCACGTTTTTTTCGTGCTATCTTATCGTATTCATCCATTTTTATTGCCTGTATATCAAAATCTGTTAATTGCTAGATTCGTGTACATTTTACCATATATATACAAATCATGCCACCAAAAATGCCCCTTACCATTACTTTTTTCCCAATTTATATAATGTTAGAATCAATCAGATTTTTCTATCAGTTATGATTAATACCACAAAAGGACATGTCAGCAATATACCAACATGTCCTTATTATATTTGTCTAGAGCTGTTACCTACATTAACACTCTATCTCGTGTACCCATCCTTCTGGTCCCTCTATGTGTCCCATCTGAATACCTGTGAGTGTGTCACGAAGCTTCTTTGTAACCTCTCCCATCTCGTCCATACCGCTTGGGAAGCAGATCTCATTGCCATGATCTACGATCTTTCCAACAGGCGAGATAACTGCTGCTGTACCGCAAAGACCACACTCTGCGAAATCCTTAACTTCATCAAAAAGGACCTCTCTGTGTTCTACCTTAAGTCCTAAGTATTTCTCTGCAACTACCATAAGTGAACGACGAGTGATAGAAGGCAGGATGCTATCTGACTTAGGTGTAACAAATGTGCCATCCTTTGTGATAAAAATGAAGTTTGCTCCACCTGTCTCCTCTACCTTTGTACGTGTAGCTGGATCAAGATACATATTCTCTGCAAAGCCCTGATTGTGTGCATCAACTATTGCATGAAGGCTCATTGCGTAGTTGAGACCAGCTTTGATGTGTCCTGTTCCGTGTGGTGCTGCACGATCGAAATCTGATACTCTAATAGTGATAGGCTTAGCGCCACCCTTGAAATATGGTCCTACAGGTGTAACTAAGATTCTGAACTGATATTCATCAGCAGGCTTAACTCCGATAACCGCATTTGTTCCCATCATGTATGGTCTGATGTAAAGTGTAGCACCTGATCCATATGGCGGAACCCATGCTGCATTAGCTTTTACTACCTCTTCTACTGCTTTTACAAACTTGTCAACAGGATATACTGGCATCTCAAGTCTCTCGCATGAATCTTTCATACGCTCTGCATTAAGATCAGGTCTGAAGCATACAATTCTGCCATCTTCTGTAGTATAAGCTTTAAGTCCTTCAAAGCATGTCTGTGCATACTGGAATACTCCTGCACACTCATTTAATGTGATATTGTGGTCTTTTGTGAGCTGACCATCATCCCATTTTCCATCTTTATAATTTGAAACAAAACTGTAATCTGTCTCCTGGTAAGCAAAGCTAAGGTTTGACCAGTCTATGTCCTTCTTTTCCATTTTTATTTCCTCCGTTTCTTTACGGCTCTGATATAACCTACTGTTATCATATATCGAGTCTACTATCATTTATGTTCATTGTATTACAATAAAAAACGATTGTCTACTAATTTTTATTTATATTTGCCATAACCTATGTTTCTATATGATAAGTCCGGAGCGTTTCTTACTCTTTTCAATAGCCTCGTTTAATTTTTTAAACGGTCTACCGAGGAGAAATCCGATTACAAAAGAAATGACTATATATATAAGTAGTATTGCAAGATCCTTTGCATAATCTAATCCATACATACCGCCCACGCACTCTCTTAGTGCATTCATAGCATATTTAAATGGCATGTATTTGTATATCATCTGGTATACCTGTGGAAGCACTTCTACGGGGAATGTTCCGCCTGCACCGGCTACCTGTATTACCATGATTACGACCGCAACAGCTTCTCCGACATTGCCCCATGCAACCGTAAGTGAGTACATCATAAATGTAAATACCACACTGGTAAGTGCACACGCACACCAGAAAAGGAAAGGATGCGGACACTGGATATCCACAAAGAAAAGATTTCCAAGTACGGTAATAAGAGTCTGCGTCTGTCCTATCAAAAAGAAAACAATATATCTTCCAAGAAATTTGTGTATTCCTTTTGCTTCTTTTATCTCATCATTTTTCTCCACCTTTACATGCACAAGGGCAACCGTAATAAGTCCTCCTACCCAGAGTGCAAGCACAGTATAAAACGGTGACATAGCAGATCCATATGTAGCTATCTCATAAAATTTCTTTTCCTCCATCGAAAGAGGTGATGTAACAAACTGTGCTATAAGCGTAGGGTCTGTCTTTAGCATCTCAACAACTTCCTGATATTGTTCATCATTCGACAATTCATTGAGTCCTGATATAACATTTGAAAGCCCATCTCGTATCTGCTGCACATAATTTCTTGTACTTACAACGTCGGCATTTCCGGATTTTAGAACACTTGCATAATCATTCAACGCACTTTCTATATCTGGAAAGCTGTCATCCAGCGAGCCAAGCATTGACTGTGTCTCTATAAGTGCATACTCTATATCATATACAGTTCCTGATAAACTTGGTGAGATATTATTGTCAAAAGTATTCTTAAGCGCTTCCACTGATGATTTTATGCTTTTTGTTTCCAGCTCTACAGAATTTTTAAGGTCATCAACTTTATCGATAGTCTTGTTCGAATCATCTTTAAACTTTGAAATATCACTTTTTAATGTTTCAAAATCGGTTTTTATATTTTCCAGTTGTTCCTTATCTACTCCATCGATACCTTCTAACGTGGCAAATGTGCTCTCTGCTAATTTGCTTACCGTATCGAGTGTAGATTGCGGAATAGTTATATCCGGATTTAAATTTATGTCAACCGATTGTATCGAGGTATTAAAAATATCCATCTGGCTATTTATATTAGATAGACTTATATCCACCATCCGGGTGATCGTGTCTGCGGTCTGTGCTCCGGAAAGAACCGAAGACTGCATTCCATTTACCGAACTCTGACTTCCATCTATAAGTCCCTCTACGCTTGGAAGCAGCGACTGTGTTGAATCAACCAGACTGTCTGCTGATTCTGTCAGCATTGCAAATGTATCCAATATTCCTGCATATGTAGCAAGCGTTGTATCCATATCCTGCAATTTATCAACTATAGTATCTATCAGATTAATTCCCGAACTGTCATCACCAACAACTATCTCTCCTGATTTTGATGCAATTTCTGTCAGAGAACTGACTATTGATGTATTTACTGACTGCTGTACTGTTGTCTTTACTTTTGATGTGATTTTTGTAGCGATAGCATTTTTCTTACTGTTCTCATAATACTGTATCTTTGGATTTACCGGATCTCCACCTAAAAAACTTAACATCTCCTCGGTAAAATCCTGTGGTACTATAAAGGCCGCATAACTTTCGCCACTATATACATCCTCTAAGGCTTCCTCTTTTGAATCTGTAAAAACCCAGCCTATGCTGTCATTGCTCTTTAATCCATCTACGACTTTATCCCCCATCGAAAAACTTATATCGCCATATGTCACGCCTTTGTCCTCAGAATATACAGATATGTGCATAAGTGACGTGGCACCTGTCCCATATGGATCCCAATTGGACATAATATTAAACCATGCATAAAGTGCCGGAATGATACTAAGTCCCATGATAATGACTATCGCGACCACATTTGTGCTCAGGCGCTTCGCATCGGATAAAAATACGCGAAATGTCTTTTTCATAATCTTATCTCCTCCTTTGTCTCTTCTATCGTGCCTACAATATCTGAAACCTTATTCTGTACCTGTTCAACTGATATAAGCGTGTCTATTGTTTTTTCGCGCCCGCTTACCTCGTTCATTTTTTCCTGAAGCGTATAGTCTATATATTCTACGCCTACAAGATAGATTGCTATTCCAAACAGGCTTGCAATCCAGAGCACCAGAAAGACTATTTTTGAACTGTCCGTTACAAAAAGGAGAATAAGAAATATAAGTGGAATTATATAAATGCATCTAAGACCTATACGGATCCGTCTCTGATTTCTTTCATGTATCATATTTTCATAGGACATAAGCTTTTCATACATCTGTTTAAATTGCTTCTCATCTGGATTTTTTGTATTTAAATCTTTGTTGTCCGACATATTTCCTCCTAAAGCATCTGCGTATCTTCCATACGTTTTTCAATAAAGTGGTTTAATTTGATAAAAGGTTTTCTCACTATAAGTCCTATGATAAGAGAGCCTATACAAAAAAGTGAAAGCTCTACATAACATTTTCCGAGTGTATTTTCATACATTCCACCAATACATTCTCTCATCGCATTTATCGCATAAGGGAATGGGAAGAAAATATATACTGCCCTGAAAAATGACGGCAATGCCTCTATAGGATATGTTCCACCACTTCCTGCTATCTGTATTACCATAATAACTACTGCCAAGGCTTTTCCAATATCACCAAACGATATGGTAAGAGAATATATGATTAGTGAAAATGTAATACTTGTAACAACTCCCGTTAGCACAAATATTTCCGGGTGAACACACTGTATTTTAAGCAAGTAAAGATCTCCGAGCACTATTATCAGAGTCTGTATCTGTGATAATAGCAAAAATGTCAGATACCTTCCAAAATAAAGCTGATGTGGCTTTGGTGTGATAAGGCTCTCTTTAGGTGCATGCACTTTCACAAGTGAAACAAGGATAGTCATTCCTACCCATATGGCAAGTGTCGTATAGAAAGGTGCAACACCTGAGCCATAATTAGCTATTTCATATATGTAGTTGTCTGAAACCTGAACAGGCTCCGCAAAAAATTCTCCAAGTTTCTGTGGATCTCCAGACATCAGATTTATTATAATCTGTACTTTTTCGTCTTCTGAAGCGTCCTGTAATTTATTAAGTGTAGAATTAATTTTATCAGATGCGCTCTGTATTATTCCCTGCAGCTGTGACATGCTCATATTGAGTACGTCAAGTGTATTGCTCACACCACTAAACACCTCTGACATTGATCCTGCTGTAGAGCTTAGATTGTCGAGAGTATTCTGCAACGAATCAAGTGTTGATGACATACCCGAGAGCATGTTATTTACCTGCGGTGATATAGAATTATTATATGTATCACTAAGCGATGTGATCGTTGTTGACAGCGTTCCCAATATATCCTGCAACGTATCCCCATTATTTTGTACTTCTGCGGACACATCAACTTTGCCAGCCTCATCCAGCATACTCTGGGCCTGTTCTTTTACCAGCTCCATATTACTTTTAAGCACTTCAAGCTTTGAATCACTCTCTTCGTTTTCAACTATGTCGATATTACTTTTCAGATCTTCTATATTCTGTTTTAGTTCGGTTGTTGTATCCTTTATACTAGCGATATCATCTGCTATGACACTGGTATCTGACTCAAGCTTTGCATCTTTAATCTGCGTTGAAATATTATTGATAGATATCGAGATAGAATTTAATGCAGATGTAATATTTGTATTAAACTGATTAAATGACGCCTGTGTGGATGCAAGATCATTTTTTCCTTGTGAAAGCTTATCTTTACCCTCAGATATCTTATCCTGTCCATCTGACAATGCATCACCAGTCTCGCTTGATACTTCCGACAATGTAGCATTGCCATTCATAAATGTAGTTATCATGTCATCATACTGTTTCAGATTATCCGAAACTGCTTCAAGTTTGCTTATAAACTGTCCTACAGTATCTTCATCCTGCATCTTGGTTGACATCTCATTTGTCTCTGTAAATACCTGCTCTGCAAGCACCTGTATAAACTGTTTATTTATACTTGATTTTACTGTTGACGCTGCACTGTCAGTTATCTTTGTAGCCACAGCATTTTTCTTGTCATTCAGGTAATATGTGATCTTTGGATTTGCGATATTCTGGGCTACACCGTGATACATGCTGTACGTAAACTGTTCATCTATCACAAGTGCCGAATAATATTTGCCTGATTTTACCCCTTCTATTGCCTTTTCCTCAGAATCGAGGAATTTCCATCCGATAGTATCTTTTTTCTTAAGGGACTCAACCACCCCATCTCCCATGTTGACTTTAGTGCCGTCATCCTTTGTCCAGCCCTCATCAAGGTTTACGACTGCTATCGCTATATTTCCTGTATTTCCATAAGGATCCCAGTTTGCATATATATTAAACCATGCATACAGTGCAGGCAAAGCACACAGTCCTAGTACGATGACCAGCACAAGTATATTCTGGACTATTCCTTTTAAATCGTTTTTAAATATTTCAAGAATATTCTTCATCAATTTCTCCCTTGTCATATATTTTCTTTAGCTCACCAATAAAATAAAGCGAACCAAATGCTATATTTTTTATATCATGTGAAAGATGCTCTGCTATCTGACGCTCATCAGACAGTTCTGTAGCTTTTACTCCCTCATCACGCACAAAAGCCGCAAGTTCAGAGGCCTGTAATGCTCTATTGCTTTCAGGCGTCACCGTATAAAAATCTGTGGCAAGCGGCAGTATATCGCGCACCATCACATCATAATCTTTATCTGCCATAACACCCATAAAAAATCTAAATTTTCCACCTGGATACATATGCATAAGACTTTCCTTTAGTGCTTCTACACCATTACTGTTGTGTGCTCCATCCACCATAAGAAACGGCTCTGTTGATAAAATTTCCATACGTCCCGGCCATATAGCGTGCTCAAGACCTTTTCTGATACGATCCTGATCACTTTCTTTTATATTCCGTGATAAACCAATTGTTTTCTCTCTAGTAATACCATTTAGCAAATGCCTGGCAGCAAGTTCTGCCGCTGCTGCATTTTCCCACTGATATTTTCCATGCAGTTTCAATTCATAGTGGCTGCACCTTTTAATGTCGGCATCCTCCACACAAATCACATTGGCATGCTGTTTTTGGGCAGTCTTTTCTATCACAATAAGCGCACGTGGATCCTGTTTTTCCACAATAACCGTAGTATATGGCTTTATTATCCCCGCTTTTTCAGCAGCAATATCTGCTATATCATTTCCCAATATGCTCATATGATCGTAGCCTATTTTTGCAATAACCTCCGCAGCTGGCAATCCTATGGCATTTGTCGAATCAAGTCTTCCTCCAAGTCCTGTCTCTATAATCATATAGTCACACTTTTGCTCTTCAAAATACAAAAGAGCCATTGCCAGGCAATAGTCAAACATTGTAAGTCCGATACCAAAATCTATGTCCACCAGATAGTTTCCAAGCCGTGTAACATCAGCTTTTGATATCATCTGTCCTGATACCTGTATGCGCTCCTCAAAATCAATAAGATGTGGTGATACAAATGTGCCTACTTTATAATCATTCTCTATTAATATGCTTGTAAGAAAAGCACATACAGAGCCTTTTCCATTTGTTCCTGCAACATGGATAAAAGGTATATCACGTTTTAGCTTTCCATTTTCTTTTAATATTTTAATGACCTGTTCTGTCACGGTCACACCCGGTTCATTTCCGAACCTGCGTGTATTTTCTATTTTATCTAATATCTGTTTGTAGTCTGAATTTCCCATGGAGCTATTATAATATATTTCTTATCTAAATGCCAGTAAAGAAGCGGATTTTAAAACATAAAAAGGGACAGAAAACATTTTTATATGCTTCCTGCCGTCTTCTTGATCTGTACTCAATACTATTTAACCTAATATCAACGCATTATACCGCAAGGATAACTCCGCCATCATTTGCGTACATGCTTGAAATACCTGCTGTATTTACGATCACGATCTTTTTGAAATTTGCAAGCTTCTCAATGCACTGTTTTACATACTCTGCACGTTCCGGACAATTGCAATGTGCAATAGCAAGTACTCTCTCCTCGCAATTTTTGGTAGTCTCCATCATGTCAGATACCATCTTTGCAAGTGCTTTTTTCATTCCTCTCGCCTGACCAAGCTGCTGGATAGCTCCCTCCTTGGTAGAACCCATGACCGGCTTGATATTTAATGTATTAGCCACAAAAGCCTTTAAATTGCTAAGGCGTCCGGCTTTTCTTAATGTATCAAGGGTCTCTAACACGAAAAATGTATTCATTGAAGAGATATACTCCTCTGTCTGTTTTACAATATCATCAAATGCAAACCCTGACTCTTCAAACTCCTGCACCTTCATACCGATGATAGTCTCTCCGATTGATGCCGAGCGCGAATTGAATACATAAATATTTTTTGACTCATCCTCGTGCTCTTCATTATAGAGATTAACTGCAAGCACTGCACTGTTGTATGATCCGCTAAGCTTTCCCGAAAGCGTGATAACATATATATTTTCTGCCTCTCCCTCAAAAGCTCTCATATACTCCTCAGGTGAAGGGCATGATGACTTAGGTTCCTTTATGCTTTCTTTTACTCTTCTTAAAAAATCAAGCTGATCAAAGGTCTCATCATCACGTATTCTAAATCCATCCACATCCAGCTCGAGCGAAACTGTAGCAAAGTGTCCATCTTTCTTTAAATTCTCAGGTAATTCACCACAACTATCTATTATTATCTTATACATATGCCAATCCTTTCCGCAATATGCTTAAAGTTTATATTACTTTTATAAATGTTTTTGTCATCTCCAACATGTAGTTTTGATTACTACGTAATGATAGCACGAAAACCGACATAATGCAATACCCTATATATAATTATATAGAAAAGAACGCGCAAACACAGTCACTTAAAGCTGTCATATCACGCTCTCCCATCAATTCACATGCTGAGTGCATGGCAAGGATTGGAATACCTATATCGACTGTCTTTACAGGAAGAAGGGTCGATGCTATAGATCCAAGTGTGCCTCCTCCGCGGATATCAGATCTATTTACAAAACGCTGGTAGGCAATTCCCAGACTGTCACATATCTGACATAATATCGCTATCGCTTCGGCATCTGTCGCATATGACTGTGAACATGCCTCCTTGATACAAAATCCCCCTCCCATGACCGGCTGGTTTGTTATATCCATCTTGTCCTTCTTGTTTGGATGGAGCGCATGAGCCACATCAACCGACAAAAGCATTGCATCATATATACTTCTGTCGATCTCATTTTCAGATAAGCCAACACCTCTTAAAATGCGTCTTAACATATCATGCAAAAGGATAGATGCTGCGCCCTGCTTGCTGCTGCTGCCTATCTCCTCATGATCAAAAAATGCGATTATATTGATACCATCAGCTCTTTTGCCATTTTCTATTGCGTCTAAAAGTGCACGGCAGGATGACTGGTTATCAATTCTTGGAGACGAGATCATTGTATCATTTATGCCAACAAATACAGGCTCATCCATGCAGAATGTGTTAAGTTCGAAATCAATTATTTCTGTCTTGTCCACACCGAGCTCTTTTGCAATAAATGTCAGAAAATAGTCGGTCGTTTTTTCCTCCTTTGGTAAACTGTCAAGGAGTGGCATAAGGTCTGTTTGATTATTTATCCCAACGCCTTTGTTTACGTCCCTATTCATGTGTATGGCAAGATTTGGTACGATCATCACAGGCTTTTTTGATCTGTAAAGTTCCATGCGAGGTGCAAAGATATCATCACTTTTTATCGCTACGCGCCCTGCCACACCAAGTGGTCTGTCAAACCATGTATTTAGAATCGGGCCACCGTACACTTCCACATTGACCTGTGCATATGCATTTGTCATAAAATCCGGATTTGGTTTGATTCTAAGGCATGGATAGTCTGTATGCGCTGCCGCAAGTCTTATCATGTCTAAAGCCTTATAATTCTCTCCCACAGTAAATGCAAAAAGGGTTGTATCATGATGATTCACAACGTATTTTCCGCCCGGCTGCAGTTTCCAATCCATATCATAATCTATCTTAGTAAATCCACATTCAGTCAGTTCTTCGAGGGCTGTTTTCACACACTCATACGGAGATACCGCAGCTTTTAATAATTTAAATAATTTCTCCTGTTTCACGGTTATTTTCCTCCAAAAAATCCATATTTCTTATTTGCTTTATAATTCTATCACGGTTGCACCTATTATTCCAGCGTAGTATTATATACTCAAATATGTTTTTGGAGGGAACTCATGATATCACTCAAACTTACAGACACAAAAGATTTTATGAATAAACTGCTTTGCACAGAAATCTTCGACAACTTTCTGCTCCAGGAAGCCGTCATCACAAAAGCAGCTTCATATGTAATAGATGGCCATCTGCAAAAGGATTTTTACAGCAGCAGTGAGCTTGACGAGCTAGGACTATCCGGCTACAGTATGCTGCCATTTCGCATGCTTCGTTCCAACTGTTTTGACCTCATAAAGGGTAAACAAACACCGTCCTCATTCAAATTCATTTTCCTACTCTCGCCTGAAAATATGGAGCATACCTTATCATCGCTCAACAGCAGCTTTACTGTAAACGATATTAGTGGCTTTTTTTTGAATATCAAATATCAAAATCAGATGCTTTCCCTTACAACAGGCATATCATTTAATATTTTTTCACCGGACATGTCATTAAATAGTAAATGGGATAAGCTTGTCATGAAATTTCTATCAAATAATGGCATAAACTTTGAAGAACTTTGATTTTATTGCTTTACATCTTAAAATCATTATGATATTCTAACGTTAGTTGCTAAGCAACATTATTATTTTTTTGGAGGTACTTTCGATGAACAAGGGTACAGTTAAATGGTTCAATAACCAGAAAGGTTACGGATTCATCACAGCAGAAGATGGAAAAGATGTATTCGTACATTATTCAGGACTTAACATGGAGGGATTCAAGTCTCTCGAGGAAGGCGCTGCAGTAGAGTTCGATATCACTGACGGTGCTAAAGGTCCACAGGCAGTTAACGTTGTAGTAGTAAAATAATTGTTACTGCTCAGTCAATCTAGTTTCTATGTACCTTTTTCTTTATTATATATTTAGGTAAAATGTTAGTTACAAAAATGTAAATTGGGGAATAAGATATAAGAATCATGATTAAAAAAGAAGAGTTCATTTTTGAACTCTTCTTTTTTTGCTTATTTTCAGATACTAAATGGTAGTTACTCAAACTTCCCACATGTAAAATGTTGAGGGTACCACATGGGATGCAGGTTGCGCGGTTGTCGATTTCAGAACTCGCATTAATTGCTAATTTGTTGGCATCGGTTTTGGGCTCTTATGATTATTTATGTTCATTT
>CAVICC010000026.1:18409-34999 GCA_963641405.1 bacterium
TACTCCCACTAGACTAAGGAATCGTGAAAGCGTATGCCACAGACGTACACCGCGCCTCAACTGTTCAACTGGCAAAATGTACACAAACTTCGAGTCCAAAATCGACGCCTAACAAATTTACGCAATCACAGCTAAATGTTCTGCAATCGACAACCGCGCAACCTGCATCCAAGGTGGTACCTACACCCAAATAATATGTGGGAAGTTTGAGGTAGCAACTATTAATTGTTTAAGCCATGGTGTACCATAGGCGAACTTGTTGTGAGTGGTAAGAAAGTATAGCCCTCTGAAAGTCCCCACTGTATGATACGTTCTACAGCATTGACACTGAAGCCTTT
Organism: bacterium; assembly: GCA_963641405.1. Taxonomy (GTDB): domain Bacteria; phylum Bacillota; class Clostridia; order Lachnospirales; family Lachnospiraceae; genus Roseburia. Next base: position 18,748 of record CAVICC010000026.1, read on the forward strand.
TATATCATGCTGTAATACTACTGATACATTATGCTTCTGTATTCCAGATATGACATTCTGTACTACAGTGTCAGTATTTGTTGTCTCGCCTGCATCTCCACTAGATACATTCCAGTCACAATATAACAGCCCACGTGCTGTAACATCATTTACAAGCGCTGTCATGATACCTGTACAATACTTTTTGCTGACTGCATTTGATGATCCACCTGGAAATCTAATTATTGATGCCTCATTTCCTGTCTGAGCCTTTATGATACTGTTCATTTCATCAAGATCATCAAAATATGCACTCTCACTCGCATAGATCTTACCATAATCATGGCTTGCAGAATGAATAGCTACAGTATGACCACGCTTTGCTTCCTCAGCGATCAGATTCTGATAATCAGGATGTGTATTTGTGACAAAGAATGTTACTTTTACATTGTATTTGTCTAATACATCGAGAAGCTGTGATGTATACTGTCCCGGACCATCATCAAATGTAAGATAAATAACTTTGTCTCCCGGATTAGCTGCATCAGTTGTGGAAGGATCATATACATTTACTATCCTTGATGCCGTTCCCTCATTGCCTGAGGAATCTGCGACTGTATATGTAATTGTATATTTGCCAACTGTATCAGTATCAACTGTATCGCCTGAAACTGTAACCTTATCTGTTATATCGCCATCACAGTTATCTGTGGCTGTATAACCCGGATCTGTATATGATTCGCCCTTTTTGACAGCCATAAAGTCCTCACCCTCAAGTGTTATAACAGGAGCTGTCGTATCTGTCACATGAACTGTTCTGGTTACTTCAGCTTCATTGCCTGATGAATCACTTGCTGTATATTTTACTTCATAGTCGCCAGGCTTTGATGTATCTACTTCCCCTGTTACTGCAACTTTGTCAGTAATATCTCCATCATAATTATCCTGCGCGCTACAGCCTGGTTCTTCATATGTTGCACCAACCTCAACTGTCATCTCCGCATCACCTGTCAGAGTAATCTCAGGTGCTTTTTTATCAACCACATCTACCTTTATAGTCAGTGTTTTTGACTTTTTCTTGTATTTTGCTGTTACTTTTATCTCATATGAGCCCACCTTTGTCTGATCTACATTGCTATCTACGGTACACTTTATTTCTTTGCTCTTTCGGTTTACAAAATATCCTCTTGTATATGCCTTTATTTCCGGCTGTTCAAACTTTTTGCCATATTCTACTGTAATTCCCTTATCAAATGTACTGCTGAACTCAATGTGATAATCAAAGCATGTTATATAGACAACCAATGCAATGATAAATAGTATCGCAGCCGCTAACGCGCCAATTATTTTCTTATTTTTGTCCATTTTCTCTCCCTCTTAGCATATTATTTCTCTTTAAATTTCCTAACACATTATACTCTTTATTTTGCTATTTGAAAACTTAAAATTTCTTTAGAATTTCTTAAACACCCACCAGTTATATTCCCCTGTTTTTTACGCAAAAAGGACCACCTAAAAAACAGGTGGTCTCCTTGGACATACTTTTTAATCAGCACGCCTCTATCTCTTTGATATTAAACTCGTTTCCCTGTAGCAGATACGTGTGTTCACTGCCGCACTCCGGGCATATCTTACCGTGTGCGGCCGTTCCATACTTCGCTCCGCAGTCCTCACAGTAGGTAACTGCCGGTATGGTCTCTACGATGAGCTTTGCCCCCTGCATATGCTCTGAGCGTTTTAAAACCGCCCATTTCCACACATCATGCAGATATGACTCTATAACCGTAGACACCTCGCCAAGCTCAAGTGTCACTGAGGACACCTCTGTAAGATCATTTTCCTTACAGATACCCTCTACCATTTTAATTACATGAAATACTACACCAAGTTCGTGCATTTTTTCTCTCCCCAGCCACTACAGCACCATTTTGGCACACTGCAGCAATTTTCCATTATCGTAACTGCTCTGTGCTGAACAGTTATCACCGTAAACCGTTCTATTTCTTGCGTGAAAATTTGATCTTTATAGCCTGTTTTGCACCGTTTGGAAGGATATATTTAAGCTTATCCTCTGCCTTTCGCATTGTGCTTGCTGCCGGAAGATCGCGGCTTAAGTGAATCGCATCAAACTCACATCTTGTGGTACAAAGTCCGCAGCCCACACACTTATTCGGATCTACGATAGAAGCTCCGCAGCCGAGACATCTTGCAGTCTCTGCCTTTACCTGTTCCTCTGTAAATACGAGTTTTGAATCACGGAAGGATTTTCTATCTATTGCCTCATTGTGTCCCGGTGTCTGACGTCCTGTGTTGTCATAATTTTCAACGCGTATGTCTGTCTTGTCAAGCTCTTTATAGTAATTCGGATTACGTCCGATTGTAAGTGATGAACCCGGCTGTACAAATCTATGTATTGAGATTGCTGCCTCCTTACCTGCTGCGATAGCATCGATAGCAAATCTAGGTCCTGTAAGCATATCTCCACCTACGAAAATATCTGCAACGCTAGACTGGTAGGTAACAGAATCTGCAACCGGTGCCGGTCCTCTAAATTCTACATCTTCTCCTAAAAGCAGATCTCCCCATACTGTTGCCTGTCCTACTGAAAGTATGACATTGCTGCATGGGATAGTCATTGTGTCAGTTTCATCATACTGCGGATCAAAACGTCCCTCGGCATTTTTTACCTGAGTACATTTTTTGAATACTATTCCGGTAACTTTTCCATTTTCTGTAAGGATTTCCTTTGGTCCCCATCCACCATGGAACTTAATGCCCTCTGACTCTGCAAGCTCGATCTCCTCAGGGAGAGCCGGCATGATGTCACGTGTCTCAAGTGATACCTGATATACATTTGCAGAATTACAACGCACTGCCGAACGCGATACGTCGATAGCTACGTTTCCGCCACCGATGACAACAGTATCACCTGTAAGCTTGTAATTCTCATCATCTGTAGTGATATGAAGGAAATCAACGCCTGTCATAACACCATCGGAATCCTCGCCAGGTACTCCGACCTTGCGTCCTCCCTGGCATCCGATTGCCAGATAAAATGCCTCATATCCCTGGTCTCGAAGCGCATCTAATGTAACATCTTTTCCGACTTCCACACCTGTCTTAAACTCAACACCCATCTCGCGGAGTATATCTATCTCTGCTGCAACGATGTCTTTTTCAAGAACAAACGAAGGAATACCATATACAACCATACCTCCGAGCTTTTCGTTTTTCTCGAAAATAGTAGGCTTGTAACCTTTTTCTGCAAGGTAAAATGCGCATGAGATTCCGGCAGGACCACCACCAATGATAGCTATCTTCTGCTTGAATTCTCCGTCAAGTGTAGGCACGACCTTTTTCGGGATAAATCTTGTCTCTGCTTTAAGATCGTGCATAGCGATAAATTTCTTTACCTCATCTATAGCTATAGCCTCATCGATAGTTGCACGGGTACATGCATCCTCACAGCGGCGGTTACATACATGACCGCAGATTGCAGGAAGTGGATTGTTTTTCTTTATAAGCTCAAGTGCATCTGTGTATCTGCCCTGTGCAGCAAGCTTAAGATATCCCTGAACAGCGATATGTGCCGGACATGCTGTCTTACATGGGGCTGTTCCGGACTCATGAGTCTCGATGCGGTTTTTGTCCCTGTAATTTTCTGACCACATATGAGGTCCCCACTTCTGCTCTGATGGAAGTGGCATCTTAGGATACTCTACCTTAGAGCCATCCTTTTTGCAAAGCTTCTGTCCAAGTGTAGCTGCACCGGCAGGACATACCTCCACGCAGCGTCCGCATGCAACGCACTTTTCAGTCTCAACATGTGCCACATATGCCGAACGTGACATATTCGGTGTGTTGAAAAGCTGTGATGTACGAAGCGCGTAACATACGTTTACGTTACAGTTGCAGATGGCAAAGATCTTGTCCTCACCATCGATATTTGTGATCTGATGGACAAATCCGTTATCCTCAGCCTTTTTTAATATCTCAAGGACTTCTTCCTTTGTGATATAGCGTCCACCCTTGCCTGTCTCGACAACATAATCTGCCATATCCCCGACTGCGATACACCACCCTTCCGGATCATCCGCGCAGCCCTCATCAAAGGTGGTGCGTGAACGACGGCAGGAACATGGACTTGCTGCGTATTTGCCCTCGTATTTTTCCAGCCAGTGTGAGATATGCTCTACTGATGCTGACTGGTTTTCCATCTCTATCGCATGCTCTACCGGAATAACGTGCATTCCGATTCCAGCTCCACCGAGAGGCACCATAGGTGTGACCTTCTCGAGCGGCAGACGGCTCATTCTCTCAAAGAAACGTCCCATTTCCGGATGCTCCTCTAAAAGCTTGCCGTTCATGTTTGCAAACTCTGCACTTCCCGGTACATACATAGGAAGTACCCACTGTTTCTCGTGCTGTGGATTCTCATAATTCCATTCGATAAGTCCATTGTAGGACATTTCCTCGAGTTGTTTTAATAGCTCATTCTCGCTATACTGCGGGCATAATTTCTTCATGTCCGAAAGAGTGCGAGGTTTTCTCTTTTTCATCTTTATGGCTATCTCTGCCTGTTCGTCCGTACATATGCCGGCAAGTCCCCAGTACTCCGGTGACTCCTTTGTGATCTTTTCTTTGCCAAGCAATACCTCTGCTCTGTCTGTGATGACCTTTCCGAGACGCGCTATAGGCTCGCGAAGTGGCTCATCGTTTTTTACTGTTTCTGGTATGAATCCTCCTAATGGATCTGCCATGATATTTTCTCCTTTACTCCTGTGTAAAATACTTGATATTACAAACTTTGCTCATATATTTTGATACCGGCCTAGCACACAGTATATTCCTCTGAAAAAATATGAAGTCAGCCATGGTTTTGAATTGAAATAATTTAATTCATATTTATAACACTTTTCCATTGGCCTAATTAATGGAACGCCATGGCAGTTCATATTGTTTTCTTCGGAACACACCGTGTACTCTCCGGTAAATATAATTAATTTATGCAAAGTTTGACTGATTAATTATTTATACTCTCTGATCTCGGTGCGGATCCAGTCGATCCACTCGTCAAATCCCTCTCCCGTCTTTGCGGATACAAAGATAACCTTTGCTTTTGGATTTAACTTCTTGATACGTTCCTCTACTGCTTCTTTTGAGAAATCATCAAATACACATAATGTATCGCACTTATTGATAAGCACCACATCACATATAGAAAACATGAGTGGGTACTTAAGTGGCTTGTCATCTCCCTCCGGTACTGAAAGGATCATCGCATTTTTGGTACTTCCTGTATCAAACTCTGCCGGACATACGAGATTTCCCACGTTCTCGAGTACGACAAAATCAAGATCCTTTGTGCCGAATTCCCTGATGCCCTGACGTGTCATATCTGCATCAAGGTGACACATGCCGCCTGTATGTATCTGAATTGCTCTGACTCCAGTCTCCGAAATAGCCTGTGCATCCACATCCGAATCAATATCAGCCTCCATGACGCCTATTTTCATCTCATCCTTCAACATGCTAATCGTTCGCTTTAATGTGGTTGTCTTTCCGGCTCCCGGTGATGACATCAGATTTAGAAGGAATGTTCCCTCGCTTTTTAACTCATCGCGGAGCTTTGCTGCATCTGCATCATTGTCCTCAAAGATGCTGCGCTTTACTTCTATTACCTTGAAATCTTTCATCTAAAACCGCCTTTTCTGTTAGATTTAATCCCTAGTCATCTAGTACCATATCCGTGGTATGACCAGATTTATTCATTTTCTATTTTAAACTTTGTTAAAATAATAACACACATATTGGTTTATGTCAATCTTTTACTGTTTTTATTAGCATTTCAGCACTTTTTCACAAAACCACGTTGGTTTATTTATGTACTTTTCTGTGGTACGACCACATATTGTTATCTTTTTGTAATTCCTATTATTTTGATATGATAGAATCATTTTAAAATCGCAAAAAAATAATGCGCAATCGCAAAAAAATAATGCGCAAGTCCGGTCACTTACGCATTGTTTTTATACTTTTATTTCATTAATACTCTTATTTTTCTGATACCTTATTTAGCCGTAAGCTTATCTTTAAAAAAACCAATTATTCTATCCCACAATTCATCCTGAAAGAACTGCATATCAGCATGATCTGCACCCTTTAATGCTATAAAATCCACATCGCATCCATTTTTCATCAGTTCATCGTATAAGCTTACACTTTGTTCAAACGGTACAGTATGATCGTCTGTACCATGAATGATAAGAAATGGTGGTGCATCCTTCGTAACCTTTGATACCGGTGATTTTTCCATTGCCTCTTTGGCATGGCTCATTACATTATATCCCATAAGGAGCGATTCAGGTGCTGACGCACACCTCTCTTCATTATCATAATGGAACGCAGTTACATCTGTAGGTGGATACCACGGACATGCCGCCTGTACGCGGCTTGACTCTGAAAGATATTCTCCCACATCAAGTGAACTGTCATTATCGAGTGCCGTCATGCAGGTAAGATAGCCGCCTGCCGACTCTCCCATCACACCGATATTTTCAACATCTATGCGGTATCTGTCTTTATGCGCTCTTAAGTATCTGATTGCGGCCTTGACATCCTGTATCTGTATAGGGTATGCACCCTCATTTGAAGTCCGATACTCAACACTTGCTACAACAAATCCCTCATGTGCAAGCCGGCTAAGGTATGCTAAATGCGCTGATTTATCCATTCTAAGCCATGCGCCTCCGCATATCCACACAACACACGGATAGTGCTTTCCACTCATATCCTCCGGATATATCAGATCAAGCTTTAAGTCCCTGCGGCAGTGATCATACCAGGAGTCAACCTGTGCATATGTTATACCGGTGATGGTGATGTACTGTGGCTTTTTAATCTTAATATCTAATGTTTCTTTCATTCATATTTCCTCTCTGATTATGCATTTTATGTTTCTATTACACAGGTGTGGTGCTTTTTTCCCTCTCCGTCAGTGTCATAATTGATTCGCACCAGAAGTATTTTGCCCTGATAATCCGACAACACACCATGATATCGTTTTTACCACCTCATGCCAGTTTCCAGTGCAAAGTACAGCCTGATAAGCTTTTTTGACTTCATAGTTAGGTATAAAAGCACTTTCATCTTCTCTGTCATATCCAAGATATCCTAAATGGATCAAAGCCGTAAGTGCCTCATCTTTTGACGAAACGGTAAAAAGATCATTTTGGAATGTCTCAGTATTTACATATACCATAGCTTATAACAATACTACATTGCTTAAACTGATTGTGTCAATTATCAAACTACTCCGCAACCACGACCTTGCACACCTTTTTGAAGCACGCTATACCATACTTTATAAAATTTTTCATTCCATCCTGTTTCAGCCTTGTTACATACTCTTTTTGTTCAATCTGCTTTAAAGCCACTTCACTTGCTTTATCAAGATTTCCATCATCAGCATACTTAAGCTCGATCACAATTCCGGTACGGTTTGTCGGAACCTCCACTAATATATCGCTATAACCTGTTCCCGACTCTGCATTTGACTTTATAAGCCAATTTGATTTGTACCCTAAAAGTCCAAGTAAAATACCATGATAGAAATTTTCCTTTTTCTCTTTTGCAACTGCGGTATCACGTATGCTGATCGTATTCCAGAGATAATCGCCAAATATCTTTTCAATTTTCTGGGCATCCTTGTTTATAAAGGCATCACACAGCTCATCAAGTGTCTTTCCATCATTTTTGGACACATCAGAAAACCACTCTTTAATTTTCTTAACAAAAAGGTTTCTAACCTCCCTGTTTGGTATCACAAGACGATATTTTCCGCTTTCGGTTCGTCCCTTATGTGTCAGATAGCCGGTTGTAAAGAGCACACTCCATAGATTTTCTATATTTTTGTCAATCTCGTCATAAGTAAGCTCCGGTGCTACATCCTTTTCAATGCATTCCCCTGCAATAAGACATTCTATCTCATTTTTCGTAGAAACATCAGCCTTATCTATTAATCTGCGGACTATGGCATTGCCACTTGAATTAGACCAGAAATCCTGTGGCAATGCTGTCTTATCATATTTAAGCTGATCCACATAATTTATGACATCCCACGGACAATATATATCCGCATTGCCAAAATGATATCCGTCATACCATTCCTTCGTTTCCTCAAAATGCGATGCAAGATCATAATCTTTGAGAATTTTCTTTACCTCATTGTCAATAAAACCAAACTGCTCATCAAATCTTGAATCAAGAATAGACAACACTTTAAAATTATTAAGACCGGTAAAAATGCTTTCCTTTGTAATTCTTAAACAACCTGTCAAAACAGCAAATGCCAAGCTTTCATTGCTCTTTAATGCCATTCCGAAAATTCCCCTGATAAGTAAAACCATCTCATGATAATAACCATTTCCGAATGCCTTATCCAATGGTACATCATATTCATCTATGAGTATTACAGCCTTTTTTCCAAAATGCCTGAATAATAAATATGACAATATTTGGATACTTGAAGCCAAAATATCTTCATCCATAGAAAACTTGCCATTTTTCATCTCCGTTATAGCTTTATATTGCCACTTTTCATCCTCAGAAAGTCTGTCGCTCTCCAAAAGAAAATCAAAACGTTTTGCTTCTCTTCCTATAAGCTCAATGATACGATATTTTGCACTTTCAAAGGTTATTCCCTCCACACTCTTGAGCGATAGAAATATGACAGGATATTTTCCCATATGCTCTGCACAAAGTGTTTTATTTTCAGAAATATATAGTCCTTCAAACAAAGATGTATCTGCACCAATCTCAAAAAAGGCGCGCAGCATGCTCATATTTAATGTCTTTCCAAAACGTCTTGGACGCGTAAGCAGAGTTACTTCGCCTCCATCTTCCACCAACTGCTCTATAAGTTTTGTCTTGTCAATATAATAAAATTTATTTTTTATGATTTTTCCAAAACTATCTATACCAACCGGCAATTTTAAAGAACATACCATATGAGCCTCCACTAAAAAATCCGCTATACTATAATTTTAGTATAGCGGATTTTGAACCTAATTACAATTACATTAAAAAACTAATGTATGCTTGTGATTACTGCTCATCGCGGTGCATATGGAATGTCTCCATATGGTAATTTGCGATATTTGCTCTGATCTCACGATCATCTGCTCTTCCGAGAAGCTCATCACGGAATTTCTTTGTTGTGACCATATCATTGTATGAGCTTGGTCCACCTACGCAGCCTCCCTCACAAGCCATTCCCTCGATGAAATCCTCAGGAAGTTTGCCTGCTTTCATGAGAAGAAGTGCTTTCTTACATTCTGCTGCTCCGTTTGCCTTGCAGACCTTGCAGTCGATATCTACATTCTTCTCTTTCATACTCTGGAGAACTGCGGCTGTAACTCCGCCTGAATTAGCGAAGCGCTTACCATATACAGATCCCTCCTGATATGATGTATCATCGGCTTCAAGCTCAACATTTTTAGCTTTCATGATTGCGCGGATCTCGCTATATGTAAGTACATAATCTGCATTGTCAGCAATCTTTTGATCTACGACCTCTGATTTCTTTGCTGTACATGGTCCGATGAATACTGTGATCGCATCCGGATCTTTTGCTTTTATCATTCTTGAAACTGCACACATTGGTGAAACTGTTGTTGAGATCTTGTCAGCCAGATCCGGATAATGCTTTCTTACCATATTTACAAAACCCGGACAGCATGATGTAACTTTCTTCTCACCTGCCTCATATGCCTCAAGCCACTCGTCAGCCTCATATGCTGCTGTCATATCTCCACCGAGGGCTACCTCTACGAAGCCGTTGAATCCAACTGCCTGCATAGCTTTTTTCCAGCTGTTCATTGTGATGTTTGCTCCAAACTGTCCCTCTGTAGCAGGTGCAACCATTGCATATACATGTTTGTCTTCTGATTTAATCGCCTCGATCACATTTACCATGAATGTCTTTGAGCCGATAGCTCCAAATGGACAGCTATGGATACATTTTCCACATCTGATACATTTGCTGTCATCGATGACTGAAATGCCGTACTCGTTGTATGTAATGGCATTTACAGGACAAGAGAACTTACATGGTCTCTTTAAGTGTGCGATAGCATTGTAAGGACATGCCTGTGCACATCTTCCACACTCTTTACATTTCTGCGGATCGATATGTGAACGATGGCGTCCTGCCTCGATAGCTCCGAATTTACATGCGTTGATACATGCTTTTCCAAGACAGTTCTGACAATTCTCAGTAACTGTATAACTTGAAATAGGACAGTCCTCACATGCTGAGCTGATAACCTGAATCACATTTCCATCGTCATTAGCACCTGGTGCTTTTCCCTCTGCAAGTCTGACACGTTGACGGATGATCTCTCTTTCTTTATAAATACAACAACGGAACTGAGGTGTTGGTCCCGGGATAAGCTTAAATGGAATGTCGTCTCTTATCTCATCAAGATTTCCTTCAAAAGCAGCCTTTGCAACCTCATGTAAAACTGCATGTTTGATTTTGATTACGTTTTCGTCAGCGTACATATTATCTCCTTTTCTCCTATAAATATACCTATTAATATCCTGATTGCAGACACTTTTTCTTCCCATTAATGTGTCTGCCTTAGTATAAATAAACTATAATCGTTGCCTGTCGCACCGCAAAATGCAAATAGCAACAAAAAATGCTCCTAGCATTTATCTACTAGGAACATTTTACAAAATTTTTTTAATTTTTTCTACCCTTGTATGTATCAAAATACAAGATTTTGTTACTTTTTTCACGAAGTATAAATACTAGTATTTTCCTAGTATTTATAGGATTTTTTCTGATGAATCATATCACTTCTACGATTACCTTACTCATGTCTGAGAGCATCTATAGGATTTAGGTTTGCCGCCTTGTATGACGGAAGCATACCAAATATGATTCCGATTGCCATTGAAAACAGTACCGCAAGTATAGCTGCTGCCGGATTTATTGCCGTTGGTGTGCCGTTTAGTATAGAGATTACCTTTGAAAGTATCACTCCAACTATCACTCCGACAAGTCCACCTAGGCTGGTAAGTACAACCGCCTCAGTAAGAAACTGTCCAAGTATCGCGCTCTTTCCTGCTCCAATGGCTTTTTTTAGACCTATCTCAGATGTTCTCTCTGTAACCGATACGAGCATGATGTTCATTACTCCGATACCACCTACCAAAAGGGAAATTCCAGCGATCCAGATAAGCATCATATTGGTTGACTGGCTAAGCTGCTGTATCTGTTTTGCCTGCTCCTGAAGATCCTGTGCTTTATATGCTACAGTTGTGCCATCAGTCACATTCACACGGGAATTAAGCTCGTTTTCTGCGGCTTTTCCTGCACTTGCCATAGTATCTGTGCTGTCTGCTTTTATGACAAGATTTTGTGGTTCATCATAAGCATATATGACAGGCCAAGTGCCATCCGGAACAAACACATTGGCTGTTGTATCATTGTAGGCATATGTATAGTAATCCTCCAGTGAATTAATAACCAGGTCATATGTGTTTTTTTCTGTTACAACTCCGACAATGGTATACGGATAACCTTTTATCTCTATAGTCTTTCCAACTGCACTTTCTCCTTCAAAAAGGGAACTTTCAGCAGTCTCATCAACTAATGCTACTCTTCTTTTCTTGTCGAAATCATTATCTGAAAACCCTCTACCTTTCATGATCGTATAATTGCATGTATCCAGATAATCTTTATCTATTCCTGTAACTTTACTTCCTGAAAGTGATGTATTCTGATAATAAACTGCATTATAATCCTGTCTCGTCCTGTACAATGAGGCATTCTCTACATGATCCAGGTCTTTTATAGTATCAAGAGTTTCCTGTGACACTTCTGTAAGGCCCGAAGGCAGTGATTCATATGAAAGATCAAGATCATATCCATCCTTTTGTAATGTTATCTTTACATTGTTGCTGCCAGAACCGATAAGATTTTTTTCTATCTGCTCGTTTGTTCCCTGAATTGTCGAAACTATAGCTATGATCGCTGCTATTCCGATAATTATTCCAAGCATAGTAAGGAACGAACGCATCTTGTGTGACCAGATGCCCCGAAAGGACAATCTAATATTTTCTAACATTTTTATCCTCCCTGAAAAATTAATACAAATCGTCTGATATCTGGGTTTTCTCGCCTTCAGCTACACCATATGGAAACGCAATGTAATCATCCTCAGTAAGTCCTGATTTAACTTCTGTATATGATCCCCAAAGCGACTGGCCCGTGGAAACTATTTGTTTTACAAGCTTTCCATTATCGTCCTTGTACACATACGACTGGCCTTTTTCAGTACGGATATATGCCTTGTCTATAAAAAGACCTCCGCTTGCATTCTCAGATGAAGTATCAATTGTAAGTTCAAGATAATCACCCTTGTTTAGTCCTTCTGAATTTTCAATATAAGCCGTGTACTCATAGAATGAGGAATTAGGATTATTATCTCCGTAATAATTTGTCGAATCAGATGGAACATTGCTTATATTTGAAATTGTTCCCTCAAAACTTGCACCTGTAGAGTAATTAACTGCAGTAACCGACTGACCTACTTTTACTGTATCAAGATCCAGCTCTCCCACTGTTCCTGATATATAAAGTCCTTCTGCGCCAGACATCTGTAAAAATGCACTGCCATCCTGTGGCGGATTCTGCGGATCACCAACTGTAGTAACTACACCATCTTTCTTTGCATATACGATGCCATCTTCAAGCTGCGTCTCTAGTTCTTTTAATTCTGCCTGAGCCATCCTTTTTTCAAGATCCGTGGTAGCAACGCTTCTTGTCTGTTCCTGGATCGCTTCTTTAAGCTCATCTGCTGTATATGTGCGCTCCTCATTTTCAGATAAATCCTGTGCTGTCTTGTTGCTGTCATTTACTACCTGCTGTGTTGCTGCCATGTCATCATCTGATATTTCAGTATAGCTGTTGGTATCAAAAGAAGTACTTCCCAGGAAGAGTCTTATTTCATCGCTGTCCTCATAGCCCGAAAGAGTATCTCCTTTTATCATCAGTTCCATATCCGGATCAGCCTCATCACCGACAATGAATTTTGCAATTGCACCTTCACTTATCAATTCATTTAAAAGAGAACCCGAAACATATGAATCCATGCTACAGCTGATCACATATGGATCATCTGCACTGCCACTTCCTAAAGCCTGTGAAAGATTACTTATCACATCATGAACTTCATCTATTTTGGTATCGTCATGACTTGGCTGTGTATCCGGTACAGGAGTGGTGTCAGGAACTGTATCTGTTGACGAATCCTCAGACTTCTTAGCAACTGGTTTTGTATTTTTTAACTTTTCAAGCTTTTCTTTTTCTGTTGCAAGCTGGTTCTCATAGCTTGAGATTTCAAGTTTTTTCATTTCCACAGAAAGCGAAAGACTTGTCACATCATATGCCATAAGCTTATCCCCGGCTTTAACTTGCTGGCCCTTTATCACATATACTTCTGCAACTTTTTGTCCATCCTGTAAATATATAGTCTGTGAAGCATCATCACATACTATACCCTCACTGGTCATGGATGTGTAATCATTGGTGGTAGATATCATGGAAACGCTTTGCACCTTGGCGGTACCGCTTGACTTCTTATAATAAACTGCTCCACCAATTCCGCCAATAACGATTGCTGCTACAAGGACAGATATTATAATGATCTTAACTTTCTTTTTCATCATGTACCTCCTGTCCTTCCTCAGTAATCTCTCCATCTATGATGTGGACTATTCTTTTTGCCTGTTCGGCTACTTTTCTGTCATGTGTAATCATAACGATCGTCACGCCCTGGGAATTTAACATCTCAAAGAGCTCTAATACCTGTTTGCCTGATTTAGAATCTAGTGCTCCTGTCGGCTCATCCGCAAGCAGTAGCTTTGGGTGGTTGACCATGGCCCTTGCGATTGCTACTCTTTGTTTCTGTCCTCCTGAGAGCTGCGTAGGCCTAAAATCCGCTCTTTCGGCAAGACCTACCTTTTCAAGTGCTTCCATACCCATTTTTGCGCGCTCTTTTTTGTTTATACCTGCATATACAAGAGGTAGGCAAACATTTTCAAGTGCACTTTCTCTTGGCATGAGCTGAAAATTCTGAAATACAAAACCAATAGTATTTCTTCTTACCTTTGTAAGTTCTTTTTCTTTCAGCTCACTTACAGGGCTGTCATCTAATATATACGTGCCTGATGTCGGCTGATCGAGACATCCAATGATATTCATAAGTGTCGTCTTTCCTGAACCTGAAGGTCCCATTATGGCAACATATTCCCCTTCCTCTACCTGAAGTGAAACATCCTTTAATACAGGAACTACAAGTTTATCCTGATCGTAGTTTTTGTATATATGTTGGAGTTCAAGAATCATTATTGTACCTCCGTATCATATAGCATTTCTTCCCCTGCTGATGTGTCATATATTGCACCATCTGTGGCATCATCTCCGCCACCATTTTCTATATACTCCTGCCATGTCTGGACTGCTTCTCCTTCGTGCAGATCATCGGCCGCCCATACTATATAATCTGATTCTGATAATCCTGATTTTATCTGATACATAAGCAAATTGGAATCATAATCTCCAAGCTCTACAGTACGTTTTTCAAGCTTATTCTTTCCGTTCATAACCCATACATAAGCATCTTTATCATCCTGTACAATATAGCTTTCGTCGATCCATATTCCCTCTTTTTTCTCAGACTGTCCATAGTCAGGCTCAATAAATACATGCTGTCCTAAGAGCATATCCTCTGAGCTTGCAAGCTGTACGTAAAAATCATACTTTGATGCTGTCTCTGACGAACTGCCATCAGAATATGAGCTGTTATCACTGCTTGTCTGGGTATTTTCCGTATCTACTTTTGAAATAGTTCCTGACCACGTCTTTGTATCATCAACTCTTGATCTGATGATCACAGAGGTGCCCTCTGAAAGCCCGCTATAGTAAAAACTCTGCTCATCGATCGTTCCTTTTACTCTGTAATCACCTGAAGAAATGATTGTCATAAAAGCGCTGTCCGTCTGATCTGCGCTCTGATTTTCATTTATTTTCTTTACAGTGCCAGCTATTGTACTTGTCACAGTTGCATTATTTATGCTGTCATCGTATTTTTTGATCTCTGCCTGTTTGCTCGTAATGTCGTACTGTGTCTGCTTCTGCTGTGTCTGGATCTGCTGTATCTGAAGTGTATAATCAAGCTGCTGATCCTTTGAAGCCTCCTTTTTCTCCTTTGTAAGCTGCTCTATCTGTGCATCATAACCAGAAAGAGTATTGTTTAGATTCTCAAGCTCAAGTGCTGCACTCTCCCTTTTTGCAGACATCTCATCTGTATCATAGGTAAACAGCGGTGAACCCACCTGTACCTGATCTCCCTCTGATACAAGAATATCCTTAACTGTCTTTTCGGAATCAGTCTTGACATCTACAGATTCTGCTGCTTCAACAACGCCACTGTACTTGTCGACAGTGCCTGT
This sequence comes from bacterium, assembly GCA_963641405.1. Taxonomy (GTDB): domain Bacteria; phylum Bacillota; class Clostridia; order Lachnospirales; family Lachnospiraceae; genus Roseburia. The sequence continues at coordinate 34,252 of CAVICC010000026.1, forward strand.
CTGGTACATGACATCAGATACTTTCTGCGCATATACACCGGAATCGGCTACCGCCGAACTGCCGCTTCCTTTTACAGCGACAACAATTCCAACTATTATTGAGATAGTTAAAATGGCAATGATCACTGCAATGATAATCTTTTTCTTCTTACTCATCTCGACCTCCAATGATTTTATAATTTTATATACAAATTTTATCAAATGTAGCTGTCATCTGTCTTTTAAGATTTACTTAAGATTTTACTAATATTGCAAGATACAGTTCATTAGACGCAAAAATCCCCAAGTCCTGTAACGGACTGGGGGATTTTTATCCATTATAATCGTTTCCTTTCTAACTGGCCTAATTTACCTACCGATCATCCCTCGATGGCAATCGTCTTTTTAGTTTCAACTGTTTTTTTAGCTTCCTTCTTTGGAACTAAAAGTTTTAATATACCATCTTCATATTTGGCACTGATATCTTCCTGTTTGATATCATCACCTACATAGAATGATCTGCTCATTGCGCCTGAATAGCGCTCCTTGCGGATGTATTTTCCGTCTTTTTCATTCTCCTCTTCCTTGTCAAGTCATTTAGAAGCACTGATGGTCAGATAACCATTCTCAAGCTTTACTTCTATCTCATCTTTCTTGAATCCAGGAAGATCAATATCTACTTCGTAACCGCTGTTATGCTCTTTGACATCAGTTTTCATAACGTTCTTTGCGTGTTTACCATAAAGCACTTTGTCAACATCAGGAAATG
>CAVICC010000027.1:0-34300 GCA_963641405.1 bacterium
ACTGTTACTAATAGGTCGAGGGCTTAATCTGGAAAATAACGGAGAAAAACAAGTATGAACAGGAAAGCATCGTGCAGATTTATCTGCTAAGATGGTTTGATGTTCAGACGCAGATTTGCGTAGCAAATCCATCGAGATGAAGCGGAGCGGAATCGAGATGAGTTTTCGGAGTGTGAACTGTAGTCGAACTACTTTTCAGTCTTGATTAAAATTTAATTTGTATGAAGTTTTGAAGGTATAAATCCTTAATGATCCTCGATAGCTCAATGGTAGAGCACTCGGCTGTTAACCGAGTTGTTGTAGGTTCGAGCCCTACTCGGGGAGTTTTTTAATATTATATGGTGACATAGCCAAGTGGTAAGGCCCCGGTCTGCAACACCGTCATCGCCGGTTCAAATCCGGCTGTCACCTTTATTAAAGATGGTTTTATACCATCTTTTTTTGTGCTTGAAATTACACTGTAATACGAAAAATGAATGTTGAAAATTTTTAATATGTAAGGATGTTGAACATTCTCAATATATCCACATAAAAAAGAGTTATATAAAAGAGTAATATAAGTCTCATAAAAAGATTTATATTACTCTTTTTTTTATCGCAATATTTTTTATTAATCGTATGATTACTCTTCTTCCGGATATTTCATGCCCCAGTTTGCTCTTATATCAGACATGATCTTCATGACATCATAGGTGTATTGACGATGCATGAGATTTTCTATTTCGTCAGGATCGGATGAATTTACTGCTTTTTCCATGTCTGTTACCTCGTAATATAGTGCATCTACAGTATCACCGGCATCAATTAGTTCCTTGTGGCCATCATCAGTGTATGTGATAGTTGCATGCATGCCTCTAGGATATTCAAATATTTCCAAGTAGGCTTTATCGAATGATACGGTAGCACGTTTTGGCTGTTTTGAATGGAGCGATAATGTGGCTGTTGCCATTTCACCTATTTTATTCATGAGAAGTATACCTGCCTGTTCATCTACACCAGTTGGTGCATATTTTACTTGCGATAAAACCTGATCAGGAGTTTCTTTAAAGAACCATCTGATCAGCGAGAGCGAATAAACACCTATATCAAGCAGTGCACCTCCAGCAAGTTTTCTGCTGAAAAATCTGTTGGTCATATCGTAGTCTTTGTAGCTGCCAAAATTGACCTGTATCAGATTTAGTTTACCTAATTGGCCACTCGAGATTATTTCATTTAGCTTTTTGTAAATAGGCATATGATATATTGTCATAGCTTCTGCTAGTATAATATTGTTTTCTTTGGCAAGAGAAACAGCGTCCTCAAGCTCATCTATATTGAGTGTAATAGACTTTTCGCATAGTACGTGTTTTCCGTTTGAGAGAGCTTTTCGCAGGTATTGTATATGAGTATTGTGTGGTGTGGAAATATATATTATGTCCACATCAGGATCAGTGAATACATCATCAATTTGATCATATACCTTTGAGATATTATATTTTTGTGCAAAACTTACTGCTTTTTCGTGTGTTCTGTTGGCAACAGAGTATAGACATCGTCCTTCTTTTGCAAGAGCCTGAGCCAGTTCATTTGCAATAACACCGCATCCTAAAGTTGCCCAGTTTAGCTGCTTCATAGATAATCCTCCTTTGAATTAAAAATTTGGATAGTTATCCACATTACTTTATAATTTTTTAAGCTTATGTGGAAAATGATTTTATATTTCATAATAGAATGAATTTCGAGCACATTCTATCACGGTTGGTTTATTTCTGCAACCAATAATGTCGTTTTAAATTGTAAAACCGTCAAAAACCGTCAAAGTAAAATAGCTAATCTGTCATATGATACCTACATGAAAATATATGAATTAATTAACATTTTTAAATTAATTATCAATAATAGGTATATTGCTAGCAATTATATACAAAATAATAGGAGAAAAATTGAGCATAAAGTACATGTTTTATATTCTGTTTATATATTTTTAACAAATTTCTGTATGATTTTTTGTGAATAAAAATGACGGAAAATGATTGACTTTGAATGCTTTTAAAAATATAATCATATTATCAAATATGAAATGTATGAGAACTGAAAAACATGTAAATTAGTTTTAAAAGAATTAAAATAATTCAGGTGTCAATTGTTACAATTATTATAGATATAGAGGCGGTTTTTTGTTAGCAGAAGAAAGATATTCAAAGATTATGAACATAATAGACTCTTTGGGCAGTGTTACAGTCCAGCAGCTTATGAATGAGCTTGGCACGTCAGAGTCAACGATCAGAAGAGATCTGATCGCTATGGACAAAAAGGGTTATCTCACTAAAGTGCATGGAGGTGCTATTTCAAATAATGCAAGTATTCATACACAGGATGAGAATGTTATCAACAGACAGATGCTCAATCATGATGAGAAAGAAACAATTGCACAGTATGCGGCATCACTAATTGTGGACAACGATTTTGTGTATATAGATGCCGGTACGACAACAGCTCTTATCATTGATTATATTTCAGCGAAGAATGTTGTTTTTGTCACAAATTCACTGACGAATGCCAAGCGTATTTCGGACAGAGGCTATACGGTATATATTCTTGGGGGAGAATTCAAATCAACAACAGAAGCGATAGTTGGGGATGAGGCCGTATTCGCATTGGACAAGTACAATTTTACCAAAGGCTTCTGGGGGGCAAACGGTATCAATGTAAAGAATGGATTTACAACTCCTGAGATAAAGGAGGCCATGGTCAAGAAAAAATCAATGGAGAACTGCAAAGAGAAATATATTCTCGCAGATGACAGTAAATTTTCACAGGTATCAAGTATCAAGTTTGCTGATTTTGATGACGCTGTGATAATAACAAACAGGTTAAGTAATACTAACTATAAAAAATACAAGAATGTCAAGGAGGTTTAATATGATCTACACAGTTACTTTTAATCCGTCATTAGACTACGTAGTTGATGTTAAAGATTTTAAGACAGGGGTGGTCAACAGAACTACAAACGAGACTATTTTTCCGGGTGGTAAGGGAATCAATGTTTCCATGGTTCTCAAGAATATGGGACTTGATAACACATCACTTGGTTTTACTGCCGGATTTACAGGAAACGAGATCAAGAGACTTTTAGGAGACAGGGGTGTAAAAACAGATTTTATCGAAGTAAAAAAAGGGGTTTCACGAATTAACGTAAAGCTTCGTTCAAATGAGGAATCAGAGATCAACGGTCAGGGACCTGCGATCACAGATGACAATATCAAGGCTCTTTACGAGAAACTTGATGAGCTTAAAAATGGTGATGTGCTTGTACTTGCAGGAAGTATTCCAGATGTGATGCCTTCATCAATGTATATGGATATTATGAAATATCTTGAGGATAGGGGAATCAATATAGTGGTTGACGCGACAAGAAATCTGCTCACAAATGTGCTTCCATACAGACCTTTCCTTATCAAACCAAACAATCATGAGCTTGGTGAGATATTCGGGGTTGAGATCAGTGATAAGGACGATGTCATCAAATATGCAAAGAAGCTGCAGGAGCAAGGTGCAAGAAACGTACTTGTTTCCATGGCCGGTGACGGAGCTGTGCTTGTGACAGAGGATGGACAAGAATTTAAGGCTGAGGCTCCAAAGGGTGAGCTTAAGAACTCCGTAGGTGCCGGTGATTCGATGGTTGCCGGATTTATCTATGGATATTTACAGACAAACGATTACAAACAGGCATTTATGTATGGTGTCTGTACAGGAAGTGCAAGCGCATTTTCTGAGGAACTTGCTACTAAAGCGGAAGTGGACGCTTTATTAGATAGAAGCAAAAATTTATTCTAAAATAGGAGGAATGATGTATGAAGATCAGGGATTTGTTGGCAGCCGAGAGCATCAACTTAAATGGTGCACCTGCCGGAAAAACTGACGCATTAAATCAGTGTATTGATTTGATGGCTAAAAGCGGAAAAATTGCAGATGTTGAGACATACCGCAAGGGTGTATTTGCAAGAGAGGAAGAAGGAACAACAGGAATTGGAATGGGTATAGCAATTCCTCATTGTAAGTCTGATGCAGTTAAAAAAGCAGGTCTTGCCGCAATGGTTGTAAAAGATGGGGTTGACTTTGAATCACTTGATGGCTCTCCTGCAAAGATTATTTTCCTTATCGCAGCACCTAATACTGAGGATAATGTACATCTTCAGGTACTTAGCAAATTATCTGTAATGCTTATGGATGAGCAGTTCACAAATTCTCTTATTAATGCAAGTACTGTAGATGAGTTTTTAAGTATCATCGACAATGCAGAGAATGAAAAAGATGAGAAAGAGGCCGCTAAAGAAGAAGCAGCAGCAAAGCCAGTCGAGATTGCAAAGGATGACGTATTTATCGTAGCCGTTACAGCCTGTCCTACGGGTATTGCACATACTTATATGGCAGCCGAGGCACTCGAGAAAAAGGCGAAGGAATTAGGATATCAGATAAAGGTTGAGACACGTGGATCAGGCGGTGCAAAGAATGTGCTTACTGATGCTGAGATCGAAAAAGCAGTAGGTGTTATCGTGGCATGCGATACTAAAGTTCCTACAGACAGATTTGATGGAAAGAAAGTTATTGAGTGCCATGTTGCAGATGGAATAAATAAAGCTGATCAGCTTGTGAAGAAGATAGTAGCTGGAGATGCTCCTGTATTCAAAACAGCTGGAAATTCTAAAAAAGATACAACTTCTTCAAATACTGGAAAATTGAGTGCCGGACAGGCTTTTTATAAGCACCTTATGAGCGGTGTATCACATATGCTTCCATTCGTTATCGGTGGAGGTATTATGACAGCACTTGCATTCCTGATTGATACTATATGTGGATATGGTGCAACAGGTGGAGGTAGCTTTGGTTCTTGTACACCACTTTCTGCATTTTTTAAGTATGTAGGAGGACTTTCAATGGGACTTATGGTTCCTGTATTGGCGGGATATATTGCATATTCCATTGCTGACAGACCTGGTCTTGCAGTTGGATTTACCGGTGGTCTTTTAGCTTCATCAGGAAATGCACTTGCAGCAAGCTATACATGGGCAGGAGAAACCTCTGGTTTTTCAAAGTTCATTGAGAATTTTGCATTCCAGGATGCTAACGGTGGAAACACAGTATCAGGTTTCTTAGGTGGAATTCTTGCAGGTTTCCTTGCAGGAGCTATAGTTCTCTTCCTTAAAAAGATAACGAGAAAACTGCCTGAGGCACTTGAAGGCATCAAACCGACACTTATCTATCCACTTGGTGGTATTTTTATCATTGGAGTACTTATGTGCTTCATATTTAACCCACTCATCGGTCTTGTAAATACAGGACTTGGTGATATGCTTACAGGAATTTCCGATGCAGGATTTATCACAGTACTCGGACTTATCCTTGGAGCTATGATGGCTATCGATATGGGTGGCCCAATCAACAAAGCAGCTTATGTATTCGGTACAGGTATGCTTACAACAGCAGCAGGATATCTTGAGGCAGGTGCTTCAACAACAGATCCAAAGGTACAGGCATGCTACATTGCAATGGCATCTATCATGGTAGGTGGTATGGTTCCACCTGTAGGAATTGCTCTTGCATGTAAATTATTCCCTAAAAAATTTACAGAAGCTGAGAAATCTTCATGGGTTTCAAATATCGTAATGGGATGTTCATTCATCACAGAGGGTGCTATTCCATTTGCAGCCGCTGATCCTGGACATGTTATTCCATGTACAATGATCGGTGCAGGTGTTGCAGGACTTTTATCAGCAGTATTTGGATGCACACTCATGGCACCACACGGTGGAATATTCGTATTCGCAACAGTAGGAAATCCACTTATGTATATTATTTCATGGCTTATAGGTTCAGTAATCACATGTGTATTACTCGGACTCATCAAAAGAGACGTGAAATAACTATCATTTAACCTCTAATCTATAAACTAAGCGAAAAGGACATTGCTTTGGCAGTGTCCTTTTTGCATGCCTGAAAAACAGAATTTATGTCATCATAAATGTGATCCGGTGATATATTTCAAGATAAAAATTGATGAAAAATTAAAAGTATAAACATTCTCTGAAATAACAGGCATATGCCTTGACGTAAGATTTTTCAGATAATAAAGTATATCTAGACATATGATAACTACAGGTATAAATATATTCTTGAATTAGTAATAGCGGTTTAAATTATGCTTGTTAGGATAAAAAATTTTATTTTGTACGGTAAAAAGCAGGAGAAATATTCATGGGTAAAGTAATAGGAATAGATTTAGGAACAACAAATAGTTGTGTTGCAGTTCTGGAAAATGACCAGCCGGTAGTCATAACTAACAGCGAGGGACAAAGAACCACTCCATCGGTTGTGGCTTTTACTAAAAACGGTGAGAGACTGGTCGGAGAGCCTGCAAAGAGACAGGCTGCCGTAAACGTTGACAGGACATTTTTCTCTATAAAAAGAAAAATGGGATCAGGCTACAGAGTGAAAGTGGACGGAAAACAGTACTCTGCACCTGAGATTTCATCAATGATATTAAGAAAGCTCAAAAAAGATGCGGAAGAATATATAGGAGAGGCTGTTACGGATGCTGTTATCACTGTTCCGGCATATTTTTCCGACTCACAGAGACAGGCAACAAAGGATGCAGGAAGGATTGCGGGACTTAACGTGCTGCGTATCATAAACGAGCCTACATCGGCTGCACTGGCGTATGGTCTTGACCACGGTCAGCCACAGAGGATTTTGGTATATGACCTTGGAGGCGGAACATTTGATGTTTCTGTCATAGAGATCGGCGATAATCTCATAGAGGTGCTTGCTACAGCAGGAGATAACCACCTTGGAGGAGACGATTTCGATGAGAGGATCACAAATTATCTTGTTACAGAATTTCACAGACAGCAGAATGTGGACTTAAGAAAAGATGAAACAGCCATGCAGAGAGTAAGGGAGGAGGCTGAGAAGGCAAAAAAAGTGCTTTCATCATCTTCTTCTACAACGATAAATCTGCCATTTATCACAACGGTAAAGGGACAGCCGGTTCATATGGAAATGAACCTTACCAGAGCTTCTTTTAATGAGATCACAAAGGATCTGGTAGAAAGAACAGCCCTTCCGGTAAATCAGGCACTTTCCGATGCTGGGATATCAGCATCAGAGCTTGGAATGGTGCTGCTGGTAGGAGGATCTACACGAATTCCAGCCGTTGTGGATGAGGTAAGAAGGATTACGGGAAAAGAACCTTCCCATAATTTAAACCCTGATGAGTGTGTGGCTCTTGGAGCAGCAGTGCAGGGCGGAAAGCTTGGTGGAGCACTCATGGCAGGAAGCAGTGCGGCTGAGATCGTGCTTATGGATGTCACACCACTTTCACTCGGAATAGAGACTGTAGGCGGTGTTTCCACAAAGATTATTGACAGAAACACAACAATCCCTACGAGATACAGCCAGATATTTACCACAGCAGGAAGCTTCCAGACATCTGTAGATATCAAGGTATTGCAGGGCGAACGCCAGTTTGCAAAGGATAACAAGTTGATCGGAAACTTCCGTCTGCGCGGCATAAAACCGGCACCGGCAGGCGTACCTCAGATAGAGGTTACATTTGATATCGATGCAAATGGTATTGTTCAGGTATCGGCAAAGGATCTCGGCACAGGAAGGCATCAGGAGATCACCATTACGGCAAGCTCAAATTTGTCCGACTCAGAGATAGAGCAGGCAATACGCGAGGCGGCAGAGTATGAGGCAACTGATGGTCAGCGAAAGGCATATATCGACGCAAGAAGCGAGGCGGATACTCTTGTGCGTCAGGTGGAAAACGTACTGGCAGACAAGGCAAAGAGAAAAGCTATGGACAGCACTCAGAAAAAACAGGTAAAATCATCACTTTCCTATGTAAAGAAGCTGATCTCAAGAACAAAACCGGGCAATGTAAGCGAAGAACAGGCCGCGGAAATAAAGCGCGCGGCAGATGAACTCCGTAGCGCAGCAGCAGGCCTAATATAAAGATATGTTGAGTCATATTTTGCAAAATGATATTTACGAGTAATTAGTTTTCGTATAAAATATATGTAAATATATACAGATGCTGAGGAAATAAAGATGAATGCAAATGACAAGACAGAAAAAGTATTAAGAGAAATACACATTTTATTATCAAAGAGTGAGCCATATAACAAGGAACCAAGTAAAGTTATAATTGACAAACAGCAGATGATAGATCTGCTTGCCAATCTGAATAAATGCATTTATGAAATACAGGATGAATATGAACTGACAGAGCAGAGCCGCAACCATGCAGAGCGTGAATTTCGAAAGAAGGGAGATCAGATCGTATGGGATGCTAGTAGAAAGGCTGAGGATGTTTATGCGGCGTCAGTCATGTATACTGATGAAGCTCTATCGAGAGTAAGGGATATAATAAACGAGACAAATGAATCTATAGAAGTGCTCTGTAAGAACATGAAGGATAAAATAGCAGAGCAAGAGCATATTGTAAAGACAAATCAGCTAGAGTTAAAGAGCCAGCTTCAGGATCTATCAGATACAGAGAAATACCTAAAAATAATAGAGGACAGAAATAAGGAAATCCAGCGTCAGAAGGACGCTGGAAAACCTAAAGAAGAGCGGGTTATCAACAATGAGGAGTCTATCTATGCAAACAGACAGACTGAGATAAAGGTCAACATGGATTATCTTAGAAAGCTCGGACTTGCTGAAGATGAGAATTTGGGAGATGGTGTTGTTGAGAACAGCAAAAAGACAATAGATACTCCTGAAGAAGATATTCCTGAGATCAAAAGAGAAATCAATGACCTTACAGATGGCATACATAAGATGTGGCAGAGTATCACAGGAAAGAGTTAGACTCATAGTAAAAATAAAGGCAGCAGTTTAAGAACGGCTGCCTTTTGAAGTATATAAAAAAGAAAATATTAAGTTTATTCTAATAAAAATGGAGGACAATATGACAATTTTAGTTTGTGACGATGATAAGGAAATCGTTGAAGCGATAGAGATATACCTTATGCAGGAGGGTTATGATGTAGAAAAGGCATACGATGGCTTACAGGCTGTCGAAATAATGAAGGAAAAGAAGATAGACCTTATGATAATAGATGTGATGATGCCAAAGCTTGACGGTATCAGAGCTACTTTACAGATTAGAAAAAAAAGTCATGTGCCCATAATAATACTTTCCGCTAAAACAGAGGACACAGATAAGATATTGGGACTTAACGTGGGAGCAGATGATTATGTGACAAAGCCGTTTAATCCTCTCGAGCTAGTTGCCAGAGTAAAATCACAGCTTCGCAGATACACGACACTTTCCAATAACGATACTTTGGGAGAGCGTGTATATGAAGCGGGAGGCTTGTTGATAAATGACGATTTAAAGAAGGTTTCCGTGGATGGTGAGGAGGTAAAGCTTACTCCGATAGAGTACAATATTCTTCTTCTACTCGTAAAAAACAAAGGAAAAGTATATTCCATCAACGAAATATATGAAAATATCTGGAATGAAGAGGCGATAGGAGCAGATAATACTGTTGCTGTACATATCAGGCATATAAGGGAAAAAATAGAGATAAATCCGAAAGAACCACGCTATCTGAAAGTCGTATGGGGAGTAGGATACAAAATAGAGGATAACAAATGAAACAATATACAAATGGAAAAAAAGCTGGGGTTATAGTCATCCATCAGATGTTTATGATTCTTCTGGTAACTGGTGTATATTCATCTGGCTACTGTTTTAGGAGCAGGCTTCCGGCAAGAATAGAGATGTATACATTTATGGGTATGATAGGTTTGATTGGAAGTTTTGTAAGCCTTGCATATCTGGCAAACGTTGCAGGAAGGAGATCAGAGGATGATTATACGATATATTACACACCGATAGATAAGTTGTATTCTGACTTGCTGCTTGTGATTTTTGCAATTTTTATAGTTTGTATCGGAAAGATCATATCAGGTGTCAAAAACCAGCATTTTGAGTATGGATCGCTTATAATGACGGTCGACACATTTGCATTTTTGCTTGATGTGGTATTTCTGATCTTTTACCATAGTATAATTAGAAAGATAAAAGGAAATATTCTTTTTACGCACACGTTATGTTATAAATGTTGGGAATGGATCAGGGCTACAATAGATGGAAAACAGATACATACGAGAAAAACACGTGAAATGATACGTATACAACAGGCTCTGGAATCTATTTCTGAGGGAGCTTTGGATACAACACTGAATGTAGAGGAGTTTCATGGACAGGAAAAAGCAGTTGCAGAGGCGGTAAATCATATACGTCAGGGACTTATGAGCTCTGTAAATGAAAGTATTAAAAACGAAAAGCTAAAAGCTGATCTTATCACAAATGTATCCCACGATATCAAGACACCACTTACATCCATCGTAAATTATGTTGATCTTTTAAAGCGTGAAAATCTTGAAAATGAGAATGCGAGAAATTATATCCGTGTGCTCGATGAAAAATCACAGCGCCTAAAACAGCTTACTGAGGATTTGGTTGAGACTTCAAAGATCACATCTGGAAATGTAAAGCTAAATATGCAGAAACTTGATATGGTAGAGCTCTTGTATCAGACAGGAGGCGAGTTTAACGAGAAATTTGAAGCAAGGAATCTGACTATCGTTACAAAAATTCCATCCGGACAGATATTTATATATGCGGATGGACGCCAGTTATACCGATCAATAGAAAATTTGTATACAAACGCAGCAAAATATGCGATGGAGAACACCAGAGTGTATGTGGAGCTTGAAAAAGTAGATGGAAACGCTGTATTTACGATCAAGAATGTATCAAAGAATGAATTAGATATAGTAAGTGACAAAGATATAGATCTTACTGAGCGTTTTGTAAGGGGAGAGAGAAGCAGGACTACTGAAGGGAGTGGCCTTGGACTTTCGATAGCAAAGAATCTGACAGTGTTAATGGGTGGAAAATTTAAAATAAAGATAGATGGTGATTTATTTATTGCCACAATAACGTATAATATTATATAATAGTAAATAAAAGAAAAATTGTAACTGTTTAATGGCTACAAAATCTGAATATACATACGGAGGTAGAATAAGTGAAATTATATGAAAATGGTGCTTACCTGATTCAGGGTAAAGACGTTGTAATCGATGGACCTGAAGCTTTAGCAGAGGTTAAAAGTAAAACAGGGAAAGATATCACCAAGGAATCAGCTAAACAGGAAACTATCGCTTATGGAATCTTAAAAGAGCACAATACATCCGGCAATATGGATAAGCTCCAGATCAAATTTGATAAGCTTACATCACACGACATTACTTTTGTAGGAATCATCCAGACTGCGCGTGCGTCAGGGCTTGAGAAATTTCCTATTCCGTATGTACTTACAAATTGCCATAACAGCCTTTGTGCAGTAGGAGGAACAATAAACGAGGATGACCACATGTTTGGTCTTACATGTGCTAAGAAATACGGTGGAATATATGTACCACCTCATCAGGCTGTTATTCATCAGTTTGCAAGGGAGATGCTTGCAGGTGGCGGAAAAATGATCCTTGGATCAGATTCACATACACGTTACGGAGCACTCGGAACAATGGCTGTAGGCGAGGGTGGACCTGAGCTTGTTAAACAGCTTCTTGAACAGACATATGATATTGATATGCCAGAGATAGTGGGTATCTATCTTACAGGTGAGCCGATAAAGGGTGTAGGACCTCAGGACGTGGCACTTGCCATTATAGGTGAGGTTTTCGGCAACGGATTTGTAAAGAACAGAGTTATGGAGTTTGTCGGACCGGGAGTATCTAATTTAAGTGTAGATTTCCGTATCGGAGTGGATGTTATGACAACAGAGACAACCTGTCTGTCATCTATCTGGACAACAGATGACAAGGTTAAGGAATTCTTTGAGATACACGGCAGATCAGATGATCACAAAGATCTTGATGCAGGTGAAGTGGCATACTATGACAGATTTATCGAGATAGATTTAAGCCAGATTAGACCAATGATAGCTATGCCTTTCCATCCAAGCAATACTTACACTATCGATGAACTCAACGCAAACCTTATGGATATTCTTGATGACTGCGAGAAGAGAGCAGAGGTAAGCTTTGACGGAAAAGTAAAGCTTGACTTAAAGAGCAAAGTAAGAAACGGAAAGATGTATGTAGATCAGGGAATCATCGCAGGTTGTGCCGGTGGTGGATTCGAGAATATCTGTGATGCAGCAGATATTTTAAATGGTACATCTATCGGAGCGGATGAGTTTACACTCAGTGTTTACCCAGCATCTACTCCAATATACATGGAGCTTGTAAAGAACGGAGCAGTAGCAAAGCTTCTTGAGACAGGTGCGATCGTAAAGACTGCATTCTGCGGACCATGTTTTGGAGCAGGAGATACTCCTGCAAATAATGCATTTTCTATCCGTCACTCTACAAGAAACTTCCCTAACAGAGAGGGATCAAAAGTACAAAACGGACAGATCAGTTCAGTTGCACTTATGGATGCACGTTCTATTGCAGCAACAGCAGCAAATAAGGGATACCTCACAGCAGCTACTGATATTGATGTAAATTACACTAAGCCAAAATATTTCTTTGACAAGACTATATATGAGAATCGTGTATTTGACAGTCATAGTGTTGCAGATCCTTCTGTTGAAATTCAGCTTGGACCAAACATCAAGGATTGGCCTACAATGAGTGCACTGCCTGAGAATATGCTCCTTAAAGTTGTTTCAGAGATCCATGATCCTGTTACTACAACAGATGAGCTTATCCCTTCAGGAGAGACATCTTCATACCGTTCTAACCCACTTGGACTTGCAGAGTTTGCACTTTCAAGAAAAGATCCTGAGTATGTGGGAAGAGCAAAAGAAATACAGAAAGCTCAAAAAGCTATCGAAAATGGTGAATGTGCAGGAAAAGCAGTTCCAGAAGTAGCAGGAATAATGGGAGTTGTAAAGAAAAAATATCCTGATGTATGCCACGACAATATGGGCTTTGGAAGCACTATTTTTGCAGTTAAGCCAGGTGATGGTTCTGCTAGAGAGCAGGCTGCAAGCTGCCAGAAGGTACTTGGAGGATGGGCAAACATTGCCAACGAGTATGCTACAAAGCGTTATCGTTCAAACCTTATCAACTGGGGAATGCTTCCATTTATCATTGATGAGGGCGAGCTTCCATTCCACAATCTTGATTACATTTTCCTGCCACAGATTAGAAAAGCAATTGAGGATGGCGCACAGGAGTTTGAGGCTTATGTAGTTAAAGATGGAGAGTTAAAACCATTTACACTCAAGATGGGCGAGCTTACAGATGATGAGAGAGAGATAATTCTCAAAGGATGTCTCATAAATTATAATCGTAAATAAGGAGGCTCCATTTAATGGGCGAAAACGGTCATTCCAATAATAAAACCGAACAGATAAAATTTCAGGGACGTGCCGAGTGGCCGCACTTGATAAGGATCGGCGTGATGATATTTGTCACATTTGCAGTATGTATATTATTTTTCTTTGTAATACTCAGATATGAAGGATTTGCGGTAATGTGGAGTAAACTTCTCTCTGCCGCTATGCCTATTATCATGGGATTAGTACTGGCATACCTTATGAATCCGGTTATGCTGTGGCTTGAACGATGTTGCAGAAAACTTCTTACCGGCAAGGTAAAAAGCGAGCGTAAACTAAAAAAAATATGTCGTGGAATAGCCATTACTGGATCGGTAATTATACTTGTAGCTGTGATCGCTCTTTTGATTGCTGCTATAGTGCCATCGATCATTTCGAGTGTATCAGGGCTTATAAAGACACTGCCTGACAATGTATCATCTGTTATAGATATAATAAGAAATGGTAATTTTGGTGATAGTAAGATTGCGGAGATTGCAAGTACAGGACTTCAAAATGCAACTGATTATATCGAAAATTACGCCACTGAGAAGATAATTCCGGAGGCACAGAAATATGTGGCGCAGATCACGACTGGTGTTATTTCTGTTTTTAAGGCTATACTCAATTTTATAATTGGAATAATCGTAATGGTTTATGTGATGTCTATTCAGGAGACACTTGCAGGACAGAGCAAGAAAATCATATATGCAGTATTTAAGCCAAAAGCTGGTAATATAATAGTTGAGACATTTATAAAAGCCAATGAGATATTTGGCGGATTTATCAGTGGAAAAATACTGGATTCCCTCATAATTGGTATCATAGCATATATAGGATGTTTGATAATGCGTATACCATCAACGGTACTTGTGGCAGTAATAATAGGAGTTACAAATGTCATTCCTGTTTTTGGACCATTTATCGGTGCGATACCATCGCTGCTTATAGTAGTGATCCAGAGTCCATGGCATGCACTTTATCTTCTGATATTTATCGTAGTGCTGCAACAGGTTGATGGAAATATCATAGGACCAAAGATTCTTGGATCGTCAACAGGACTATCTACATTCTGGGTAATGTTTGCCATACTTATAGGTGGAGGAATGTTTGGTTTTTTAGGAATGTTACTTGGTGTTCCGGTATTTGCAATGATATACTATATAGTAAGAAAACTTGTAAATTATTCACTCAGGAGTAAGAAACTGCCTGAGGGAACGCTGGAATATACAAAAGCAACAGGTGTTGATACGCAAAATAATAAGCTTAAATACAAGTAGGTGAAATAAGTGGATAAATACGAATACAATCTCAAGCTCGATCAGATAAAAAGCCTTAGTGCAGAGGAAGGCTACATGAGCGCTGCTGAGATTGCGGATACAATAAACTGGAACAAAATAAAAAACGTCAATACTCTCGTTAAAATTGGAGAAATTTACGAAAAGGCTGAGAGATACCAGGATGCCAGGGAAATTCTTCTAATGGCATATGATCGTTCGCCTATAGGCAGAATGATCATATACAGACTAGCAGAGGTTGCTATTAAAATGAACGATTATGATGCTGCAATGGAGTATTATGATGAATTTGTAGAAATTGCACCTCATGATGATCTCAAATATGTACTGAAATATTCTATCAAGAAGGGACAAGGCGCAGAATATGATGAGCTTATAACTATACTTGAAGAATTCAAAGAGCAGGAATATACAGAAGAATGGGCATATGAGCTTGCATATCTGTATCATAAAGCCGGTAAAGTAGACAAGTGCATAGAAGCCTGTGATGAACTAATATTGTGGTTTGGTGACGGACCATATGTAGAGCGTGCGTTAGAGCTTAAGATGCTTTATCAGCCACTTACAAAGACTCAGGAAGAAAAATATAGACGATTCAGGCTTGAAAAGGAAGGTATTACAGAGATTGGTGAAGAGGAAATGGTAAAGGGAGGAGAAGTCGTCCGCGAGCCTATAACAATTCCTCAGGTCACGATAAATCAGGAAAAATTTAATACTGTAAACTTACAGGCTGAAATCGCCAAGGGAATGCAGCAGATCATCGAAGCAAAAGAAAAAGATGAAGTTGCAGACACAATGGATAGTATCAAAAAAATTGTTGAAGAAATTCCTTATCTACAGCTTCAGAAAGATCAGGAGACAGAGAAAGAGGATGAACTTTCTGAACAGGAGCACATAACGACAGATGCGGAAATAGACGATACGCTCAGGATGAATTTCCAGGAGATGCTTGGAGAGGAATCTGATGGACAGATATCTATGGTAGTCAATGAAAATACTCAGCTTGAACACCAGATAACAGGACAGATGTCCATTCAGGATGTATTAGATGAGTGGGAAAAGACAAAGCGTGCTGCGGAGGCAGCGCTTAAGGCAGCTGAGAACCAGAAGCTTGATGCTGCAAAAGCAAGAGCCCTACAGGAAGCAGGTGACATCATGGAAAGGCTTAATGATGTTATCCCTAAGCTTGATGCAGGTGTTACTCCGAAGGAGCTTCTCGAGGAAGAATACTTACAGTCTACATCTACGTTGCCAGACATAGAGCTAGAACCGGAAATATCGTTGGAAGAAACTTCTGGAGAGGAAAATATAGATGAGGATAAAAATGATGAAAGTGAATTAATTCCTGATATGCCTTCGGGTGAAGCTGAAGACGACATTCTCTCACAGCCGACAATGATGATGCCACAGGTTACAGATGATATGTTAGCATCTGATGAAGAAGAAAAAGAAGAGCCTATAGAGGAACCTATACCAGAAAAACCAAAGGATTTCGATAACATTACCTCATTTATAGAGGAAGAAATAGCTAAAATGACAGCGAAAAATCCGGGACTCGAAAAGAAAATTGAGATGGCAAAGACTAGAAGAATGCCGGATATTTCGATGCCTGAAGATTTAGACAGCGAAGAAGATGACAGAGAAGTGGATGAAAGTAAGCATATCAGCGAACTTACCAGTGATCAGAAAGCTATTTTTTCATATTTCATTCCTGTAAAAGGTATGGAGGATCAGATATGTAAAGCCTATAATGGTGTGCTCGATCATTTCACAAGAAAAGAAACCGCTGCAACAGGTAACCTTATCATACAAGGAGAGCAGGGATGCGGAAAAACAATGCTGGCTACAAGCTTTATAAAGGTATTACAGAAGGATGGTGAGCAACCGACAGGCAAGATCGGAAAGATAGATGCTTCTGCGCTCAACAAAAAAGATGTGCAGCAGGTGGTAAGAAAGATTGCTGGTGGATGTCTTATCATTGAAAGAGCCGGTGAGATAGACAGAAATACTGCAGTTTCGTTATCACTTCTGATGGAGCATGATATAACTGGAACTTTGTATATTCTTGAGGATACATCAAAGGGCATAAAGAGAGCACTTTCGATGGATGATAATTTTGCCGATAAATTTACAGAAAAGATATCAGTGCCTATATTCACAAATGATGAACTTGTTTTATTTGCAAAATCATACTCTGCAGAGCTTGGATACAAGATAGATGAGATGGCAATACTTGCTCTTCATAATAGAATAAGTAATATAGAGAGAATAGACCAGGCTACTACTCTCACAGAAGTAAAAGATATAATAGATGAAGCTATCGAGAGAGAAGCACACAGTGGATTGAAAAAGGCAATAAGTATTCTTACTGCAAAGAGATACACAGACGATGACAGAATAGTTCTCACTGAGGATCATTTCAATCTAAAATAATAAAAAATAACACAATGGAGGGGTATATATATGTGTAATTTTACAGCGATGGATTGCTACCTTTTTGGTCAGGCAACACACTATGATATTTACAAAAAGATGGGTGCTCATTTAGCTGAGCAAAAAGGTAAAAAAGGCGTATGTTTTGACGTCTGGGCGCCACATGCAAAAGAGGTATACGTATTCGGTGAATTTAACGACTGGGACGAAACAAGCCATGAGATGAAGCGTGTAGAGCCGGAAGACATGGGAGTTTTTGAACTGTTTGTACCTGGTGCAAAAAAAGGTCAGATGTACAAGTTTATTATTGTTACAGCAAATGGTGAAAAGTTATACAAGGCTGATCCATATGCAAATTACGCAGAGCTGCGTCCGGGAACTGCATCGATTATTACCGATATCGAACATTTTAAGTGGACTGATAAGGCATGGATGGACAAACGTTCAGCTATGACAGAGAACGATGTTCAGGCATCTCCTATGTCTATTTACGAAGTGCATCCAGGCTCATGGATGAGACATCCGGGCAGGGAAGATGATGGATTTTATTCATATAGAGAGCTTGCAAAGTCACTTGTTTCTTATGTCAAGATGATGGGATATACACATATCGAGCTTATGGGTATTTCAGAGTATCCGTTTGATGGCTCATGGGGATATCAGGTAACAGGTTACTATGCACCGACTTCTAGATACGGAGAGCCTGAAGATTTCGCATACTTTATTGATCAGTGTCACAAGAATGGTATCGGAGTCATACTTGATTGGGTGCCGGCACATTTCCCAAAAGATGCGCATGGACTTGCCAATTTTGATGGAACACCTACATATGAATATGCTGATCCAAGAAAGGGAGAGCATCCGGAATGGGGCACAAAGATATTTGATTATGGGAAAAACGAGGTCAAGAATTTCCTAATTGGAAGTGCACTCATGTGGGTGGAAAATTACCATATTGATGGACTTCGAGTGGATGCGGTTGCGTCAATGCTTTATTTGGACTATGGTAAAAATGATGGACAGTGGGTTCCTAACCAGTATGGTGGAAATAAGAATCTTGAAGCTGTTGAATTTTTCAAACATATCAATACACTGATATTAGGCAGAAATCATGGAACAGTCATGATAGCAGAGGAATCTACCGCATGGCCAAAAGTAACGGGCAAAGTAGAAGACGAAGGACTGAATTTCAGCTTCAAGTGGAATATGGGATGGATGCATGATTTCCTTGATTACATGAAGCTTGATCCATATTTCCGCAAAAATAACCATCACAAGATGACATTTGCCATGAGCTATAATGAGAGTGAAAAATATATTCTCGTTCTTTCACATGACGAGGTCGTTCATTTGAAATGTTCTATGCTAAATAAGATGCCGGGACTTGAGGGAGATAAATTCAAAAATCTTATGGCAGGATATGCATTTATGATGGGACATTCCGGCAAGAAACTTCTTTTTATGGGACAGGAATTTGCCCA
This sequence comes from bacterium, assembly GCA_963641405.1. GTDB lineage: Bacteria > Bacillota > Clostridia > Lachnospirales > Lachnospiraceae > Roseburia. Next base: position 18,607 of record CAVICC010000027.1, read on the forward strand.
GAAACAGGAGTGGAGTGAGGCAAGAGAACTCGATTGGTACTTGCTCGATAATCCGGATCACAAAAAGATCCAGAACTGGGTAAAAGAGCTGCTTCATCTGTACAAGAAGAACAGATGTCTGTACGAGCTTGATTCGAGCTGGGAAGGCTTTGAGTGGATAAATGCAGATGATGCAGACAGAAGTATATTTAGCTTTGTAAGAAAGAGCAAGGATGGAAAGAATAACATGCTTTTTGTCATCAACTTCACACCGGTTGAGAGGCCTGATTACAGAGTCGGAGTGCCAAAAAACAAGACTTATCAGCTTGTTTTAGACAGTGAGGATCCAAAGTTTGAAGGAAATGGTGCTCCTAAGAAGCCTGTTAAAACTGCTTCTAGGGGTAAAACAAGAAATAAACAGGTGACAGATTACGGCAAGAAGTCACATTACAAGGCAGTAGAGTCAGAGTGTGATGGAAAACTATATTCATTTGCCTATCCACTTCCTGCTTATGGAGTTGCTGTATTTAAATATTAAAAGTTATTATTAATGAGAGACCGCACCAAATTATGGTACGGTCTTTATTTGTGCCTGATTTTTGTCGATATAGTTAATATGACTAAGCAGTCAAAGGATCGACAGATTATATAAAGATATATATTGGGAATAAATAATTACCATTAAAAATAAAAGGAACAGATATGCAGATAGAAAATCTAATCAACAATAATATAGATAGCAGAAATGGAAACGCAGTATCGGACGGAATGAGAGCTACGGAGTATATGAAGGATAGCAGTCTACTGGAAACTGACAGATCAAAGGAGGCTGTGGTCAGCTCATCAAACTCTGTAAACATCTTTGATACCATATATGCAAAGCCGCATAATAATACGGACAACGACAAAAAAAGCGTTGCGGATTCGCTTGGAGAAGACAGTAGCATGACTTCTGAGAACAGGCGAAATGAGATGATTGTTGTAGCAAACACTACAACTACAGATGACTACAAATCTGCCAAGAATGATGGATATGATATTATAGTTACAGAAACTGACAAAATAAAGGCGGTACTTGCAAAAGCAGGAGTTGATATATCAATATATGGTGATGGATTAAGCAAAGAACAGCTTGCAAAGATCACAGACAGCGAATCTGTTGCGACAATGGTTGAAAATCAGCTCAAAGAATATGACATTCCTACAACAGATGAGAATGTGTCAGATGCAGTATCGAAGATAGATCAGGCAAAACAGCTTGAGGATATGTCTCAGGAAACAAAGGCATATCTTATCAAAAATGATATGGAGCCTACAATAGCAAATGTATACAAGGCAACCTACAGCAGCAGTCAGATGATTGGCGCCAATGAAAGCACTAAGATATCGGATGAGGAATTCGAGGAATTAAAGCTACAGATGAAGCAGATCCTAGACGATGCCGGAATAGAGGCAAACGAAGATAACTTAAATCAGTGTAGATGGCTCATTGACTACCAAATTGCGGTCACATCTAGTAATGTACTTTATGCAAATAAACTCGATGAGATAATAAACAATGCAGGAAATACTGATACAGGATTTTATGTAATGTCAGTGGCTCAGGCATTAGCCACAGGAAAAACGGCAGCGGATGCGACAATGTCACAGTATGATTTGATATTTGATAAAGCAATAAAAGTGCAGGAAGTACTTGAAAACGCTACAGCAGAGGATGTGGCACAAATTGAGGCAGAAGACAAGTCTGTCACAATTGAAAATCTTGCCATAGTGGCAAAATCACTCGAGAATTCAGACATCTATAAAGATGCTGGTACGATAAATGAAACTGACAGTACATCATATAACGCAAAGGCAGAGCAGATAATAGCACAGCGCAAACTCTACGAAGCAAGACTTTATATGACATTTCAGGCAAATGTGTCTCTTATGAAAAAAGGTATCTCGATAGACACAGAGCCGATAGAGAGAATGGTGGATCTGCTTAAAGAGGAGGAAAATCAGTATTACAGCGTACTTTTCGGGCAGGATGAAGTAACCGCTTTAGATGAAAAAGTAGCTGCATACAATAGTGTCACTGAGATTTTTGAACAGATGAAATTCCAGCCGGCATATGTGCTTGACCTTAATTCACACGAGAGTACGGTATATGAGATATATACAGCCGGAAAAGCTATGCAGCAATCTTTTGAAAAAGCGATAGCCGGATATGAGATACTTATGACTTCTCCGCGTGCTGATATGGGTGATAGCATTTCAAAAGCATTTCAAAATGTGGATAATATACTAGAGGATCTAGACATGGAGACTTCTGAAGAAAACCGCAGAGCTGTAAGGATACTTGCATACAACAACACATATATGACAAAAGAGAATATATCTCATATCAAAGCGGTTGATGAGCAGGTGCAGAGAGCATTTAAGGAGATGTCACCGGCAGTTACCGTGGAAATGATTAAAAAAGGTATTTCACCACTTGAGATGACAATGCAGCAGCTTGCAGATACCGCAGCACAGATAAAAAATGAGATATATGACGACAGAAATGAGAAATATAGTGAGTTTTTGTGGAAACTTGAGATAAATAATGAGATTACGCAAGAGGAACGAGACTCTTATATAGGAATTTACAGGCTTATATCACAGGTGGAGAGATCCGATGGCGCAGTAATAGGCGCGCTCGTAAATCAGGGGGCAGATATCACAATGAAAAATCTGCTCTCAGCAGTGCGTACAAAGGGAAAAGGTCAGATGGATTACAAGGTCGATGACGATTTTGCAGGGGTAAACATTGTAAATGGTGGTAGCAGGATTGATGATCAGATAGCAGCAGCCTATAATACAAACTGCATAAAAGATGTACTTGATGAGATATCTCCTGAAAAAATGGATTTTGTAAAGGATGACAGTTGGCTCGATATGACACCGGAGCAGCTTAAACAGGCAATAGAGTCATTCGAGACGGATCAGAATATATCGGATGAGTATGCCAAAGCGCAGTTAGAAGAGTTCAAGGAAGCTGTGATGTCACCGGAAAATGTATACGCATTTCTGGAAAAATATGATGTAAAGACAACAGCATCAAATCTCATGGCTGCATCGCGTCTTATCAGAAATCCATCCGAAGCCGTAGAAAAACTCTGGCAGCTGGGTGAGTCAGGTGTGATAAAAGGTCTGCTCGAGGAGACGATAGAGAGATTTGCGGAGGCAGTAAAAAATCCCAAGGAGCTTGCAAAGGCACAGGAAGAACTGGCAGAGACGGCAGAACATGTCATGGATAACATGATCGTTGAGGATAAAAGTGCAGGTTATATTGACATAAAACAGATGAAGCTTCTATGCAGTCAGTTCAGGATCGCATCAGATATGGCAAAGCAGGAGAATTATATCGTGCCTGTTGAGACAGCCGATGGTATGACCGGTGTAAATCTTCGCATAGTAAGAGGCGAGGATAAAAAGGGCATGGTAGATATATTCTTCCAGGGCAGACTTAGCGGAAAAGTTGCCGCATCCTTTGAGGCAAAAGCCAATGGAGTATCAGGTGTGATCGCGGTAAGCGATGAGCAGACACGTTCACTGCTTGCTGATAATATCGGTCTTTTGGCGAATAGCATAAATGAAAACGGTGATGAGCCGGTGGATATCAGAGTAGCATATGTGCCGGATATTTCAGCAGAGCAGTTTGTTACGAAATATACAGTTAATTTCGATAATAGTAAAAATATAGCTAGAGATAATGTTCCTACAGATGATAATGATTCGGAAAATGTTAGTAATAAGGATAAGGAAAATATTTCAATGGCACAGGATGGAACTGATACGATACAAACAACAAGATTGTACCATATAGCGGAGCAGCTTATTGTAAATGTTTCTGATCTGCTTGGTCGAGATATTCTGTAACTCCAAAGATAATTGTAAAGATACTGTTATAAAAAACCAGTTATTTGATTGTAAGAGTACAAATAACTGGTTTTTTGAAGATGTGATAGTATTTATGAAATTGTGTGGAAATATAATAATATTCAGTACAGAAAAAGTTATGTACTGTTCTAGTCGAGGTATTTGATCACAGTATCCCAGATAGTTGAATTTTCAAAACCAAGTTTCCAAAATGCAGCACCAGCAAGCTTGTTATCACTTACAAGGTTAAGTCTCTGTTCAAGTGAAGTGTTATCCTCAAGCCATACTTTATAAAGTGTAGTGCCTACAGACCATTCAGCGTAGTTTTGACCTGTTTCCTCATCAAACGAGGCAGTTGCACCATTTCCACTTACCTGTGCGGCAGCAGCATCCATACCATAAACAGTTGAAGAAATGTTATATTGTGACTGATCAGCAGAGTCAGTTACAGAATCATCGTCTTCCTTTGGAGTAAGCTCCCATATTCTTGTGTATAAAGGCATACCGAGAATGGTCTGATCAGCAGGAACTTCCTTTAATGTATCGGTTATACCAGTTGTAACCCATGATAGGGATGCTACAGATCCAGCATCAGAACCGTTATAGTGTTCATCATATCCCATGACAACTACATAGTCTGCGAAGTTTGCCATATCTGCGCGGTTAAAAAATTTATTGTAACTTGCAGGTACAGTCACATCCACAGAGAGGGATATACCATTGTTATGACATTTTATGGCAAGCTCTCTGATAAATTCTATATAAGAATCTCCATAGGCATCCTGAGTAAGGTTCTCAAAATCAATATTGACACCATCAAGCTCATAGTTGAAGGCAGCAGACATAATCTGATTTATAAGGGTAGTTCTTGTAGATGTATGTGTCAGAACATATGCGGCATCAACATCTGTATTCTCTAAATTGCTGAAAAGTCCCCAGACCTCAATATCCTGTGAATGACAGTAGCTTACGTAATCTTTGCTTGCTATATCTGCTATGTTACCATTGTTATCGTTAAGGTAAAACCAGGTTGGTGACATAACATTTACACCTTTTGTGGATGATATTACTGAGGCAATCTTGGAATTTGCAGACTGGTTTGTTATCTGATGCCATGCTAGGCATACATCACTGTCCTTCTTTATATGGGAGAAAGTCTCTTCTGTATAATCTGGATTTTCGAGAGTAATTTCTTTGCTGTCGGAAAGATTTTTGGACTTTATATATCCTATTATTCCGTCTTCTGTTGCGACTTTATCCCAATTGTCACCGGATTCCAATATAGTGACGGAATCATCCTTTGATACTTCTTTAAGTATTGGACTTTTTATGCCACCCTTTACACGGATCTGAGAATTCTTTGATACTGTAGCTGTTTCTATTTTGGTCCAGTCTGCAGTGATGACTATACGCAACGGATCATCATATGAATTGTAAGTAATATTTGAGTAGAGTTTTACGAAATCAAGAGCTACAAGGGCTGAGTCCGATGTAGCCTTTACAATCGGATAACCAAAGTCATTCGACTGCTTTGTAACAGTATAAGTACTGCTGTCGGCAGCCACAGATACGATATCAGATGCTGTTGTATATAGTAGTACATTTTCATTTTCATCCCAGTAAAATCGTGAATTCAAAGAGTCATGGACAAAATTATAGTCAACATATATATTGCCATCTATTATTTTTGCCTTGTAATCAGAGACAGCATTGTCTACGATGAGAGCTGCTTCATCTTCTGATGAGATATTGAAGTATTCACTTAGATCTTTTGTCTCTTTTGTAGGCGTATATTTTTTAATAAGGGCTGAAGCTCCTATTATGCCTGAAACGAGGATAATCAGCCCGATTATGATCAATGCGGGTAATAACTTCTTTTTCATGTGTAGAAATCCTTTCTGATGTAATTAATATGTAACTGTAATGACTATGTTGCTTACTGAATCATAGATATTAAATAGTTAGTAGAACATACAACGTTACAGCCATATAGATTATACCATTGTGATATCTTATATTCAAACTATATGTAATAAAATCGTAATAATTAAGAAATTTATAATTGTTAATAATGGTTGTAGGTCACACTGTAAGGTGCGAAGAGTAACTTATAAATTTATATAGCGCGGAGACATTGTATCCCCGCGCATATAAATTATCTTTTTAAATCTTTTGTCTTTTATGCTTTATTAGCTTTTTTTGTAGGCATATAATAGTTGCCTCGTTTGGCACGGGGATTCTTTCTATGTGATTTAATTGACATCGATTCACTGTGAGATTAAAAATAGAAAATAAACAATATAAGTAGATCCCCTTTATCCCAATTTAGTTGCTAAATTGATATTGTTACATAATTAATTGTTGTCAGTTATCTGAACATGGAAAAATATCCATGTCAACAACGCAAGAATATTAAGAATGTAAAATTACCACCTCCTTATTATATCGAAATCTGTATCTGCTAAGGTTTCAGGCAGTTACTTCAAATCGAATATAAGACATATTTTTTGTCACATTGTGACGGGAAAGTAAGCTAGAATTCAGGGATAAAAATTACGAAACCACTGAATACCATTGGCATAAAATCAATAAATAACTGGTTTAAGACGTCATTTTTCATCGTGATATATTATTCCTTTCTGATATCTTGTCCAGAGTGCCAAAGTGGCAGGTATTAATGAGGAATGGATCCTCTAAAAAAGGAAAGCACACCACGGGATATTTAAAGCTGAAGTGGGATATTGTCTCTTTCTTTTCCACGAGATTTAACAATAGTTTTAGCTCAATTTCATTTGATTTAAAAAAATAAATAAAATCATTTAGAGCGCTTGTATTCCATTTGCTGTATGTACACACCGCCAGCCTAACGTCACATCGCATGAATTCTTTTAGAGTATTTGTGTTTATGATGCCGAAATCAATTATCACACGCTCGTAATTCATGTTTAATATTTTTGAAAGTGTGGGCATGATTGCGCGAGGAAAGAAATCTACATTTTTATAAGTAAATACTGTGTCATTCGGACCTGATGAAAGTCCACTGATCTCATGAGTGCCGTTTAGCTCAACATAGGCGGTTCTGTACATACACTTGTTGCTCATATAATTACACAGAGCAAGACTGATATGTGTGGTCCCCGCATTGTGTACATTGCCACAGACCCCAATTACCTGTGGTGCAGAAGGGAATTTTTTAAATATCCTTTTAATCTTTCTGATGGTGATACTCCTCCTTTAAGATCAAGCAATTTTAAGGTAAGAGATTCCTTTTGCGCTGATTTTTTAAAAAAATCGCTGTCAAATGGAAATTGATATACATTGCAATTAAGTATAATCGCAATATCAGAGGCCTGTTTTTTACTGCACAAGTTACATATAACATTCAGTGGTGTTGTCAATTTTTGAAGGAAAGAATGATTATGGTAAATATCATTCAGATGCCAGAATCCGCCACTGCATATATATAGTATGAGATCTGAATCATAAATTTTCTCATTGCACACATCAGTGCCAAGGTCATATATCAGTATTGCGTCTTTCGGAACATCAAATTGTATACTAGAGTTGTAGTCAGGTATACCCTGAAAGTTTCTGTAGTAAAAGTATCCGTTTTTCTGTGAAAAAATACTCAGATCATCATGAATGCCACGGAGAATTCCGTGATCTGCGCAGTCAACAAAGACTGCACTGTAACCGAGAGCGTTCAGTTCACATGTTATGGATGCTGCTATGTGAGTAGTTCCGCAGCCTCTGTGACTGCCTAAAACTGCTATTTTTTTTATGAGATGTGGCTGACCATTAAATTCTTTAATGTCTTTCAAGTCATGATAAAGATCTGTAACAGTAGGATAACGCAAATCAATATCATGTAATGTTGCTTTTTGGATAATATGTTGGAACTTATGGGAAAAGTCATTGGGGGTAAAGGTCAATATATATTGCAGAAGTTGGCCTAAGCTGTAAATATCTGCCACCGTGGTTATTGTGTCCTCCATGAAGCTCTCGGGAGCAGAAAATTCGGTATTCCCATAGTGATTGAAGTTATTTCCTGTCTTGGAAACATATGATGATGCTCCGAAATCAATAAGTTTGAGCTGATTTTGGCATATTATAATATGTTCTGGTTTTAAATCCCTGTATATGACAGGAATAGGTGTTTGTGAGTGAAGATAAATAAAAACATCACACAATTGCTCACAAATTTTGAAAAATAAACCTGGGGAAATAAACTGTTGATGAAGCAGATATAAATCCAAAGTCTCACCATCTATATATTCTTCCACGATATAATAAAATGATTCATCTTCTACAAAATCATATATACGTGGCACAGACGGATGCTCAAGAGACTTGAGAAGTCTTGCTTCAGATAAAGCGGATGCGGAGAAAGCTGAGTCTTTAGGGATTTGTTTTAAAGCTCTTTCCTGATCCATAGATACGTGTCTGACAAGGAAAACGTCACCGGAACTTCCGGTACCTAAGCTATTTATCAGCTCATACTTGTCAAACAAGAGTTGATTATTATTTTTCATACGCTCCTTTGGGGCCGAGCGCACATCTCATGCTTAAACTTATATCACAATCAAAAAATAAATGCAACAACTTTTTTATATTTTTTTAATAAGCTGCCGACTTTACAATATGGCGGTGTTTGATTATAATAATTTTACAATTTACAGTGATATTTCTGAGTAAGGATGTGATTTAGATGAAGATTGAGAAAGTAAATGACAATCAGATTCGCTGCACGCTTACCCGTGAGGACTTAGCGGACAGACAGATTAAAATAAGCGAGCTTGCGTATGGTTCTGAGAAAGCAAGGTCTCTTTTCAGAGATATGATAGAGCAGGCAAATTATGAATTTGGATTTGAGACAAATGATATTCCATTGATGGTGGAGGCAATTCCATTGTCTTCGGGAACTATTATATTAGTGATCACAAAAGTTGAATATCCGGAGGAACTGGATACCAGATTCTCCAAATTTTCAGAGACTGATGACGATTACAATAATCAGGAAAATGCGTCACAGGCTCCTTCAATAAAGGGTGCTGACGATATACTTGATCTGTTCGAGCGTATCAAGAAAGAAAGTGAAAAGTTAGAAACAGAGGAAAAAGTTAAAGCTCCTGCCGATATGGTAAAGCTTTTTGAATTTGATAAATTCGATGAAGTTCGCAGAATATCGCATGTGCTTTCAGGATTTTACAACGGGAAAAATGATCTCTACAAGGACCAGACAGACAGTAAATACTATCTTTTGGCTCACAAGAGCTCACATACACCGGAGGAGTTCAACAAGGTATGCAATATCGTATCAGAGTATGCATATCAAAAAAATTATGCTCCGGCAAAGGAGGCATTTTTCAGAGAGCACGGTAAGATGATTCTAGATGGAAATGCTATTCAGACGCTTGTATCGCTTTAAAGTGATTGTAAAAAAGACGGTTTGCAAAATGCAACCGTCTTTTTTGTAGTTAACCGAGATCATGATCAATAAATGTGTTGATCTCAACTAAAAGATCATCAGGATCGATTCCGTGAACCATAGCAGCCTCTTCAATAGTCTCCATCTGTGATGATGGGCATCCAAGACAATGCATGCCGATATTCAAAAGTAATGGTGCCACGTTCTGGTCAATCTGAAGAAGATCACCAATCATAGTGTCTTTAGTAACTCTAGCCATTATCGTTTCCTCCTATTAGTCTTTTAATGTGCCTATTATAATACGATTTGCATTTAATTGCAAATTATACTATTAAGATTTTTTTGGTACGTTCGATATATTTATTAAACACGGAATGTTAACTAAAGGCAAGGATGCTTGAAGGATTATCGGAAAGGAATTTGTATGAAAATAAATAGGAATATGAGTGCTGTGACAGCAAACAGACAGCTTTTAGGAACGGAAAACAGGCTGTCACAGTCGATGAAAAGACTTTCAAGCGGTTATAAAATAAATTCTGCTGAGGATAACCCGGCAGGAATGGCGATTTCAAACAAGATGAGGGCACAGATCGCTGCACTTGATCAGGCAAAATCAAATTCATCAGACGCACAGAATGTCATGAAAATAGCAGATGGTGCATTGAGTGAAGTAAGCAGCATACTTCAAAGAATAAGGGAACTTTGCGTACAGGGAGCAAGCGATACATACGCGACAGAGGATAAAGAGACAATTCAGTTAGAGATAAATGAGCTGACCAAGGAGGTAGATCGTATATCAGATGATACGGAGTATAATACAAAGGCTCTGCTCGACGGATCAAGTGATACCCGTGTATACATCAGGGAAAAAGTTACAGATGGCAATACAACCCAGGTAAACAGCTATATTACACGAACTAATTTTTCTGAAAATGTAGCATCTGATAAGTACGGTCTTACTGTGGATAGCCTTGCAACACAGGCCAAGGGCAGTATTGAGTCTGACACAAAACCAGACGCAATGGGCACGATATCAATAAACGGAGTCAGTGTGACGGTAAAAGATGACATGACTCAGGAGGAATATATCCAGGCGTTGCAGGAGGCTGCGACAACTGCGGGAACACAGATGGAAGTGGAAAATGGAAAAATTACTTTCACATCCAAAGAATATGGCAGAGTAAGCGCTGTGGATATTACAATTTCAGCTACGTTGACAGATACAGGCATTGCAGGGGACAATTACAAGCAGTCCGAGGATGGAGATGGCACATTAATATCAAAAAATACAGGAGAAAATGCTGTTGTAACCGGTGGTGAAAATCTTTCAGATAAGACAATAAATACTGACGGAAATAGAGTGCATGTGGTGGGCAATGCTGGATTTACCATGGATTTTCTACTAAGCAGTGATATAGATATGACAGAGGGAAGTAAGGAGCTCGAAATAGATATTTCTGATATTGGAAATATGACTATTCAGATCGGTGCCAATGAGGGCCAGGAGATGAAAGTAAAAATACCAGAGGTATCTTCGGAGACACTTTATCTTGACACTGTGGATGTGACGGTAAAAGGTGGAGCAGATAAGGCTATAAGCACACTTGATGAAGCTATAGAGTATGTATCTGGTGTCCGTTCAAGGATCGGAGCCTTTGAAAACCGTCTGGAATATGCAGAAAGCAGTCTGTCAGAGTCATCAGAGGACATGACAGGAGCGTACTCTAACCTCATGGATACGGATATGGCTACTGAGATGACTAATTATGCAGCACAAAATATTCTTGATCAGGCAGGTATTTCTGTACTTTCACAGGCGAATGATTTGCCACAGCAGGTACTTTCACTCTTATCGAGGTAATATGTGATGAAAAATGAATTGAAGCAGGAGCTTACCAGAAGGCTGTGTGAGTGCAACAATGGCGGGCTTGTGCTGGTTATGTATGATATATATTTTGCTTATTCTGGTGATGTGAAAAATGCATTTGCATCAGATAACAGGGATGCCATGAAAAAGAGCGTGGCAGACGTGCAGGCTGCTTTGGACGAGCTCATCGATGCGCTGGATTTTAAATATCCGATAGCAAAGCAGCTTTTTTCACTGTATTCATACTGTAAAAAGCTATTTTCCACAGTGCTTTACACCAGAGACTTAACAGCAGTAGATGAGGCTGACAACATAATGCAAAAATTGCGAAAAAGCTTTGAAGTTGTAGCAAAACAGGATAATTCCGGTCCGCTCATGGGAAATGCCCAGAAAGTATATGCAGGTATGACTTATGGGAGAACCGATCTTAACGAAAACTGCATAAATGACTATCACAGAGGATTTCTTGCGTAGAGATCCTCTCTTTTTTTGAGTAATTTCACAAACTTCTCGAACAAATTTTGTCATAATACAAGTATAATTAAAAGAGTTTCTTCTATTCACATTTTTTGTGAAAGATCTTTTGACATGTGCAAAACCAGTAAAATCAATGTTTTGAATGTGGATTAACGTGTTTGCCCATGCCTGATTTTGTGGATAACTAACAAAAAATATTTATTTTGTAAAATGCTATAGACAGGCATAGATCATGTTGCTATAATTCGTCTCACGAAAGGAGAGGTGATGAAAACGTTGTGAGTGCGATATCGCGCCTCATACTGTATTTACTGTTGACAGTAGCAGTAATTGGGGATATTAAAAGTTACAGAATCAGTAACCGGCTGATTCTTACGGGATTGGGTTTTGCATTTCTATTTCGCTTAGTGGGGGGCAAGGTAGCAGGCATCATCTGGTTTCTTCCAGATATATTTTTTCCGGTTGTCGTTTTATATCTTTTGTATCTTTCTGGTATTTTAGGGGCCGGAGATATCAAGTTATTTTCAGTAATATGTGGTTTTACAAATTTAAAATTTATCATTGTGTGCATGATGGCTTCATTTTTGACGGCAGCAGCAGGAGGGCTGGTAAAAATGATTGCAAGTAAAGAATTTTTATGTTGTATATACAATGGAATTTGCTATTGCAAGGATATTCTCTATGGACGGTTTGCACGATACGAGAAAAAGGGAAAGACTGTAAGTTTCTCAGCATATGTGCTTTTGGGGACTGTCATTTCAGATATTCTCGTTACATTCAGCTTTTAGTATTTTTTATAATTATTACTCATTACGCACAAGATGAAAAGAAAGGCAGTGAAATGAGAAAAATACGTTTAGGGATTTTTATTGATGATGAAGAATATGGTGAAAGGCTCACCTGTTATTTCATGAATCATTTTAATGATCAGCTTGAAATACATATGTATACAGGAACTGATCAGCTTGAGGAACTTAATGATGAGATTGATATTATGCTTTCAGGAGAACTTGACGCGTGGGACAATAAGAGGATACCGCTGATTCAGATTGTTGAGGAAACTCCGATAGACAGTGAGGAGGGAATATATTTTGTGGAAAAATATCAGGAAGTAAATCGTATAATGGATGAAATTTTAAAGCATGTTGGCGGTGAGGTTAGAAACTTGCAAAATGAAGGCTCCATAACTGGAAAAACTAGGCTGATAAGTGTATATTCGCTTGCGGATAATCAGTACCAGATGCCGTTTGCAATGACACTTTCCTCAATACTTGGAGAAAACGAGAAAGTTCTTCTAATTGATTTTCAGGAAAATAGTGGACTTTCAAAGACTCTAGAACAAAGCACAGAGCATAATCTAGATGAACTTTTGGTGATGGCGGAATCGGGCAGATATTCAACAAACAGAATCAATTGCTGCATAGGACATAGCCAGAAAATAGATTATGTGTATCCGATTGAGAATACAGAGTGTTTGTGTGAGATAAGTACTGTCATTTGCAATAATCTACTTCAGATGTTATGCAAAGAAATGAAATATGACATTATTGTTCTCAATCTTGGAACACGGTTTAAGGGATTTTTTGATGTACTGGACAAATGTGATGATATTTTTCTTGTACAGAGAAAAGGAGGAATAAGCCAGTGGCGAGAATATGAATTTACGGAAGAACTCATGGATCGTGGTATGTCAAATGTTGTTGAGAGAATAAGGATAATCGAGCCACCTATCATCGCAGCTCCGGTCGCAACTTGTGAGAAACTTGTTGAACTATGGAAATGGAATGAATTTGGTGATGCAATAAGAAATCTGACCAGAGGTGTTTCATGTGCTGGATGAATTAGGTTTAAAGATACGAGATGTGATACTGTCTGAGATGGATTTATCCAGAGAACTAAGTGATGATGAAATATGCGATCTGATAGGTGCTGTTGTATCAAGAGAAGTCAGAGATAATCCTATGACTATAAGACAGCGTGCCAATCTCGAGCGTGCTATTTTTAACTCGTTGCGCAAACTTGATGTATTACAGGAACTTGTCGATGACAAGGAAATTACGGAGATAATGGTTAATGGCCCGAATAATATCTTTTATGAAAAAAAGGGAAGGATATATGAATTCAAAGGACATTTTTCTTCGGAGGAAAAGCTCGAGGATGTCATACAGCAGATCGTAGGAAGACATAATAGAGTAGTAAATCAGGCATCTCCTATAGTGGATACGAGACTCAGTGACGGTTCGCGAGTCAATATTGTCCTAAATCCGATTTCGATAGGAGGATCAGCAATATCTATAAGAAAATTCCCGGATAATCCGATGAGCATGCAAAGACTCATAGAGATTGACTCTATTTCAAAAGAGGCAGCATTATTTCTTCAAACGCTTATACAGGCAAAATACAGTATATTTATATCGGGCGGAACAGGTTCTGGTAAAACCACTTTTTTAAATGCACTTTCGCAATATATCCCTGAAGATGAACGGATAATTACAATTGAAGATTCAGCTGAATTACAGTTGCTTGGAGCAAAAAATATCGTAAAACTTGAGACTAGGAATGCAAATACGGAAGGTGTTGCTCCTATTACAATACGAGATCTTATAAAGACAGCACTTAGAATGAGACCGGACCGGATAATAGTTGGAGAGTGTAGAGGTGCGGAGGCGCTGGACATGCTCTCTGCTATGAACACTGGTCATGACGGTTCATTATCAACGGGCCATGCAAATTCATGCCGTGATATACTGTCCAGAATTGAGACCATGATAATAATGGGACAGGAAATGCCACTTACAGCTATAAGACAGCAGATTGCATCTGGAATAGACATTATAGTGCAACTTGGCAGATTGAGGGATAAGAGTAGGCGAGTGCTTGAAATTGCAGAAATTGACGGTTTTAGAGATGGGGAAATATGCATCAATACCCTGTACAAATTTGAAGAACAGGGTAGCAGAAACGATGGTGTTATAATCGGAAAACTTGTGAAAAAGAACAATCTGCTTCATACAGATAAGCTTCAGGCAGCCGGACTTAAGATATGAGGGGTGAGAAAGGCATACTTATGGATTATGAAAAATATAGCATGACGATAAAAGACTGGGGGATAGTGATTTTAAAAAGTTTTATGGCTACAGTGATAATAGCATATCTGTTTTATGACAGCCCTGTGGTATGCATTATATTTCCAATAGTATTTTTGTGTTTCAAAAAGTCAGTAAAACACGATGGGATACAGAGACAAAAACAGAAATTGACGGAAGAATTTATGAATGTGCTTAAAATTCTCAGCGCAAATCTTCTGGCAGGATATTCTATTGAAAATTCCTGGAAAGAGGCAGAAAGTGAGATGCGAATGATGTATGGTGAAAATTCCTTGATGCTTTTAGAAATTGTAGATATGAACAGGCAGATTAGGATGAACCAGACCTTTGAGACTGTGCTTGGTAATTTTGCAGCAAGAACAGGCATAGAGGATATTGAGAATTTTGCAGATATATTTTCGTTTGCAAAAAGGAGTGGTGGAAAATTTGTAGATATCATAGAGTCTACTACATACAGGATGTGGAGCAAATATGATACCTGCAGGCAGATTGATGTTGCAGTTTCTGCCAAAAGGCTTGAACAGCAGCTTATGAACTATATACCTGTAGTCCTCTTGGCATTTTTAAAGATTGTCTCCAAAGATTATATGTCTGCGTTATATGGAAATATGATCGGAGTGATCTTTATGACGGTATGTTTGGCGGCTTATGCTGTGGCAATAAGGTTGGCAGGCAGATTTTTAAGCATAGATATATAGGAAGGACTGTGGATGAATGGAAGAAACCTGAAAATAGTTGTTATATGTATACTTTTTCTTGTGTTGGCATTTGTCATGGATAGAACTTCTGCCGGCATCCTGGATAATAAGTTAAAGAGAAATGACACTGGAAAGGGGGATGAAACGATTGAGCTGCTTCTTAATGCGGACGGCCTTGAGAAAGATTATAATTATCAAATTGATCTTAAAGAAGTGATACCGTCAAAGAAGCAGG